>WFSM01000078.1 GCA_015485945.1 Candidatus Bipolaricaulota bacterium
ATCTCGGTTAAGGGCGGGGTTGGCTACTTCCTCGAGTTTACCGGTCCGGGAGTGGAAAATCTGTCCGTGCCGCAACGGGCGACGATTACCAACCTGTGTACTGAAACCGGCGCGACGTCGTCTATCTTCCCATCCGATGAGGTAACCAAGGAGTTTCTGCGCATGCAGGGGCGGGAAGAGTCATGGCATGCGCTCTTCCCCGATCGGGACGCGGCCTACGATAAGACATTGGAGATTGATATGGCGACGCTCAAGCCGCTTGTCGCCATGCCCGGAATGCCGGATAACGTCTACGATATCGACGAGGTGAAAGGCACAAAGATCGACCAGGTGTACATCGGCTCGTGCACGAACGGGTCCTATCGTGATATCCGGATTGCCGCCGAGATCGTCAACGGGAAGCGCGTATCACCGAACATTGATGTCATCGTCTCCCCGGCGTCACGACAGGCGTGGGAGATGTTGATGGAAGACGGGAGTTTCCTCGCCCTCACCAAGGCCGGCGTGCGCCTGATCGAGCCGGGATGCAACGCGTGCATCGGTATTGGGTTCGTGCCCGGATACGGGCATTTGTCGCTGCGAACGGTGAACCGCAATTGGAAGGGACGGGGGGGAAGTAAGTTCGGAAAGATCGCATTGTGCAGCCCCGAAGTGGCAGCGGCATCGGCCCTCGCTGGTGTGATTGCCGATCCGCGTGAGTTGCCGCCGGTGGAAGTAAAGGTTGATCATCTGACGGTCGATGACGCGTTGATCCTCGATCCGCAAGGCACAGCGGTCGCGATCAGGCGAGCACCGAACATCGTGCCGCTTGCGCCGCAGCGTCCGCTTCAATCGCCCCTCGTGGGCAAAGTGCTGATCAAGCTCGGAGACGGGGTGTCCACCGACACGATTCTACCGGCTGGACCGCTCACTCAACACCTACGCTCCAACCTGCCGGAGATTGCTAAGTTTACGTTCTACTACGAGGACAAGGAGTTTGCCGCTCGCGCCGCTGCTAACGGGGGTGGGTTTATTGTCGGCGGGGAGAATTACGGTCAGGGATCATCACGGGAACACGCGGCGCTGGCACCGTGGCAGCTCGGGGTCAAAGCGGTGTTTGCCAAGAGCTACGCCCGCATTCACCGTGCCAACCTAATCAATGTCGGGATTATCCCGTTCATCTGCGACACCGATCGGATCGACCGGGGAGACGAGTTGGAAGTCGATGTGTCCGACCTCACCGGCGAGCTTGTTGCCTACAACCGGACCAAGGACGAGCGAATTTTTCTCTCTCATGACCTGTCGCCGCGCGAGATTGCGATGATTAAGGCGGGAGGGCTACTCGCCTACACCGCGGCGCGGCACCGCTAGCGCACCGGGCGGCCGCTGCGCCATAAAAACGCGAAGAACTGCGTGTAAGCCGCTGCTAACTTTGGGATTCCCACTGCGGCGATGTCGGCCTCGTTGTTCTTTTCTAACGAATAATAGTTCCAGTTGGTAGAGCCGAGAATCACATCGCGCTCGTCGATGATCACCAGTTTGGCGTGAGTGGTGACGGATGGATCATCGAACCGCACGGCGACGCCATGATCAGCGAGGTAGTACGCCGCTTCCTGATTCGCTTGCGCTGATTCCGGGTAAAATGCGCAGTCGTCAAGGAATACCTTCACCTCGACACCGCGACCAGCGGCGGCGATGAGCGCGGCCAGAATGTTGTTGGACAAGCTGTTGCTGTATGTTGAATAGTATGATGCGCGGTACATCACAACATGCACCGATACCTGCGCCCGGTTCAACAGATCGAGCAACACGCGGACGTAGTTTTTCGTATCGGGACCATCCGGGATTGGAATCAACGTCGGGTTGACGCCGATATCCACGTCTCCCATGTCTACTCCACCCGGGATAAGGGTTCCCGCCCAGATGCGGGAAAAGTATTCGGTGAACACCGCTCCGATGTGGGGATCGTCGATGGCGATGTTCGCCTGTGCTTGGTCGTGGAACGCGTGCGTGTTCCAGTTGGACGAGCCGAGGATCACTAATCGTTCGTCGATGATTGCCAATTTGGCGTGGGTGGTCACCGTCGGAGCGTCGAATTTGGCCATGATGCCGTGCGATTTTAGGAACTCGACGGTGGGACGATTCTTGGCGGTTATCGATTCGGACCAATCGCTCGCGTCGAGGATGACACGTACGGTTACTCCACGGTCAGCAGCGGCGACGATTTTGTCCCACAGCAAATCATTCGTGCGCTCACCGTTGGACAGCAGAATATCGATCGAGGAATGTGCCGTTGGGATCAGTTGCTCTAGGTAGGGGAGATACTGCCTGGAGCCGGGGACGTCAATCAGCGGTACAATGCGGACCTGAGTCGTCGTTTCTGCGCCGATGCCGGTCACTGCGACGGCTAACCACACTACCAGGATGAGCATGCGTTGCAACTGTTTCTTCATGTGCGCTACAATCCTACTTTAAAGGAGGACGGATGACCAAGGAACTGGCAGCAGATAAGCTGCGCTACATATGTGATCCAACGAAGTTTAATTTCAAGACTACGGCTGAGGTCGATCCGCTCGACCGGATCATTGGCCAGGACCGAGCGATCGAGGCGCTCAAGCTCGGATTGGGGATTAAAGACGCCAAAAATCGGTACAACATCTACGTTGCCGGCGGCCCTGGAACCGGGAAAATGTCCGCAGTGGAGTATTTCCTCAGTCGGGCGAGCCGGGACGAGCCGCGCCCGCCCGATCTGTGTTACGTGCATAACTTCGAGAACCCGTACAGTCCGCATTATCTTGAACTTCCTGCCGGGATGGGTACGCAGCTGCGTGACGATATGAAGCACCTGATCACCAGGCTGCGGCGCGATATTCCCAAAGTGTTTGAGTTGGATGAGTTCAAGGCGCGCAGCAAGAAGATCAACGATCGCTACGCCGAGAAGCGGACGACGCTGTTCGAAGAGATGGAGAAGAAAGCCCGTGCCCTCGGATTTGCGATCCAACGTACCCCGATTGGAATCAATACCTTGCCGCTGCGCGACGGTGGTGAACCTCTGAGCCAGGAGGAGTACGAAGCTCTGTCCGAGGAAGAGCGCACCAAGATCAGAGAAAAACAAAACGAAGTGCAGGCGTTGATCCAGGACAGCTTGCAGGAGATTGCTCGCATCGAGGAGGAACGCGAGGAAGAAATCAAAAAACTCGCTAAAGAAGCAGTCCTGTTTACGGTAGAGCCACACATCAACCAGCTTAAATCGCGCTATGGAAGCGTGGATAAAGTAGTCTCGTTCCTCGATGAAGTGCAAAATGATATCGTTGAGCACCTCGACCAGTTCCGCGGCGGGAACCAAGAGACCCCTAAAGGTCCGATGCCAGTTCCGTTTGTGATGCAGCCGGTCGACCCGTTCAAACGCTACGACGTGAACGTCCTCGTGGACAACTCGCAGACCGAAGGGGCGCCGGTGATCGTGGAGGAAAACGCGTCCTACACCAACCTGTTCGGGGCGATTGAGCGCCGGGTGCACATGGGAGTGGCGATTACCGACTTCACAATGATCAAACCAGGGTCGCTCCACCGCGCTAACGGCGGATATCTCGTTTTGAACGCGAACAACCTGTTCCGTATGGGACTGTCGTGGGAAGCGCTCAAGATCGCGATTAAACGTCGCGAGATCCGGATTGAGGATCCAATGCAGATGCTGGGCTATTCCACTACCGAAGGGCTTAAACCTGAACCGGTCCCGTTCCGCATGAAAATCATCATCATCGGTAGCCCGGAGATCTACGAGCTCCTTCACTATTACGATGAGGACTTTCCTAAGTTATTCTCGGTGAAAAGCGACTTTGACATCGAAATGGAGCGGACCGATGAACATGAACAGGAGATCGCCCGATTCCTACGTGCCCGTTGTCAGGAAGACCCGAGTCTGCTTCCGTTTGATCCCACCGGAGTGGCGAAGGTGATTGAGGCGGCAACCGAGCTCGCCGGTGATCAGAAGAAACTGTCGTGCCGGTTTGGGGTATTGACGTCAATTATCAAAGAAGCGTCGTACTGGGCGCGGACCGAAGGATCGGCCTACGTCACTGGAGAACATGTGCACACAGCGCTTGTTGAACGGGATCACCGCAGTGATCGCATCGAGGAGAAGATCCGGGAGATGATTGCTCGTGACCAGATCCTCGTTGATACCACGGGGGAGAGAGCCGGGCAGGTGAACGGACTCGCCGTGCTGCAACTGGGAGATTACATGTTCGGCAAGCCGTCCCGAATCACGGCAACCGTGCATACCGGCAAGGACGGAATCGTTGACATCGAGAGGGAAGCCGAGCTCGGTGGGCACACGCACACAAAAGGGATCATGATCCTCAAAGGGTTCCTCGGTGAGCGGTTTGCCTCCGAAAAGCCGCTCAGCCTGTCGGCGAGCCTCACCTTCGAGCAGAGCTACTCAATGATTGATGGAGACAGCGCATCGAGCACCGAACTGTACGCCCTTCTGTCCGCTCTGTCCGGGATTCCGATCAAACAGGGACTCGCTGTTACCGGCTCGGTCAATCAGAAAGGGGAGATCCAGCCAATCGGCGGAGTGAACGAGAAAATCGAGGGATTCTTCCGCGTGTGCAAGGCGAAGGGTATTACCGGCGACCAAGGGGTGCTTATTCCCATGCGTAACGTGGACAACTTGATGCTGTCCGAGGAAGTGGTAGAAGCGGTCCGTGCCGGCAAGTTTCACATTTACCCGGTGAGTACGGTTGAAGAGGGCATCAAGATTCTCACCGGTGTTCCAGCGGGGGAGAAAGGGCCGGACGGTACGTTCCCAGCGGACACAGTGTTCGGACGTGTCGTCGCGCGGTTAGAGGCGATCAGGGCGGCTCTTAAGGAAGAAGAAAAGAAAGAAGAAGAAAAGAAAGAAGAGGCGAAAAAGCCGGAACCCAACGACAATTCTGGCGGCGACTCTTCTACCGATTGATCTCTCCGCACGGGCGATTTACCTTGACAGTTTCGCGGTAGGCAGGTATACTACCGTTTGCAAACACCCGGTCTTTGAAAAGTGGATAGCGTGGTATTGGGTTCCTTCGGGAACCATGTCACCGAATTGAATCGGATCAAAATCTAAAATTAAGAGAGTTTGATCCCAGCTCAGGATGAACGCTAGCGGTGCGCTTAACACATGCAAGTCGAGCGATCGAGCCGGATCAATCGCCCTTCGGGGTGTGCGAACCGGTGACGGAGCGGCGGACTGGTGAGTAACGCGTAGCTAACCTGCCCCCTTGACGGGGATAACTGCTCGAAAGGGCAGCTAATACCCGATGTTGCTCGAGGTTGATGGACCTTTAGCCAAAGACGGTTCTGCCGTCGCAAGGGGAGGGGGCTGCGTCCTATTAGCTTGTTGGTGAGGTAATGGCCCACCAAGGCAGTGATGGGTAGCTGGTCTGAGAGGATGGCCAGCCACATTGGGACTGAGATACGGCCCAGACTCCTACGGGAGGCAGCAGTGGGGAATCTTTCGCAATGGGCGAAAGCCTGACGGAGCGACACCGCGTGGGGGATGAAGGCTTTCGGGTTGTAAACCCCTTTTCTGGGGGAAGAATAAGGACGGGAGGAAATGCCCGTCCGATGACGGTACCCCAGGAATAAGCATCGGCTAACTTCGTGCCAGCAGCCGCGGTAAGACGAAGGATGCAAGCGTTATCCGGAATTACTGGGCGTAAAGGGCGTCTAGGCGGCTGGGTAAGTCACCTGTGAAAGCCCTCGGCTTAACCGAGGAACGGCGGGTGATACTGTCCGGCTTGGGTATAGGAGAGGGGGGTGGAACTCACAGAGTAGCGGTGGAATGCGTAGATACTGTGAGGTACCCCGATGGCGAAGGCAACCCCCTGGCCTGTTACCGACGCTGAAGCGCGAAAGCGTGGGGAGCAAAGGGGATTAGATACCCCCGTAGTCCACGCCCCAAACGATGTTCACTTGGTGTCGGCCGCATAGATTGGTCGGTGCCGAAGCTAACGCGTTAAGTGAACCGCCTGAGGAGTACGGCCGCAAGGCTAAAACTCAAGAGAATTGACGGGTCCCCGCACAAGCGGTGGAGCACGTGGTTTAATTCGATGCTAAACGAAAAACCTCACCTGGGCTTGACATGCTAGTGGTAGGAACCTGAAAGGGGGACGACCCCTGCCTTCGGGTAGGGGAGCTAGCACAGGTGATGCATGGCTGTCGTCAGCTCGTGTCGTGGGACGTAGGGTTAAGTCCCGGAACGAGCGCAACCCCTGTTATCAGTTGCCAGCGGGTAATGCCGGGGACTCTGATGAGACTGCCGGTGAATAGCCGGAGGAAGGAGGGGATGACGTCAAGTCATCATGTCCCTTATGCCCAGGGCGACACACATGCTACAATGGGGGGTACAAAGGGTTGCGAACCCGTAAGGGGGAGCCAATCTCAAAAAACCCTCCTCAGTTCGGATTGAGGTCTGCAACTCGACCTCATGAAGCCGGAATCGCTAGTAATCGCGGGTCAGCCATACCGCGGTGAATATGTACTCGGGGATTGTACACACCGCCCGTCACACCAACCGAGTGGGGGGTACCTGAAGTCGTTCGTAA
>WFSM01000079.1 GCA_015485945.1 Candidatus Bipolaricaulota bacterium
ACGGGGGTGTCCCCGACCCTAGCTAAATTGGCACAGCAACTGATCAATGTTCCCCTTAATCAACCGGTGAAAAAGGCGCAACTTCAGACCGCCGTGTCCCGCCTCCGGTCCTCCGTCTATTTCAGCGGTGTTAAGGTAAGCACCACGTCCGGTACTACTCCGGACACAGTCGTTTTGGTGTGGAATCTTACCGAACGTACTCTAATCACCGCACCGGTAACCATCACCGGGATCGACCTTACCGGGGTGCACGTATTTCCCGCAACGATGGCGGTGGCCGCGTTGCAGCCAATCCCGGCACAAGGAGAACAGGTTGATAATTACAAACTGCTCACCATCCTTAAGGGATTGTACGATTTGTATTACCGCAACGGGTACGTCATGGTGCGGTTCAAAATTGGTGGAGTGAAAACCGGACGGTTACAGGTGGCAGTTGAAGAGGGAAAAATCGGTGCGATCGACGTTTCCGGCAACAAACGCACTCAAACATATGTGATCAAAAAAGCGTTGGGAATAATGCCGGGGGAAATCCTCAACAACGGCAAAATTGCCGCTTCCTATCAGGCATTGATGGCGCTCGGGTACTTCAAGACGGTGAACATCGATCCGCAGTGGGCGGACGATCACGTAAAACTGCTTGTGAGCGTTACCGCGGCGAAGAACCTGGGGGGCATCAATGGATCACTCGCGTTTTCCCCGGAAAGTGGCGGACTGGTGGGTAAGCTCAACCTGCATCAGAAGGATCTGTTCGGCACCGGCCAGGATCTTTCGCTGTCGTACAGCCGTGGCTTGATCGCGGACAAAAGCGCCACGTGGGACTTAGGGTACAGCACAATCGCATTCTTCCGCGCGTTTAACCGGGTCGGCTTTGACTTATATCGTAAGAGCAACGAGAAAAAACAGAATGATACGACAAAGACGTTTATCACCCTGGGGGGCAAGGCGTCGGTGAGTTATCCGTGGGCCAATTACACTGATCTCAACCTGTCCTATACCCATGAGACCGTGCACGAAGTAGGGAGCACCGCATGGAGCCCAATCGATGCGATAACGGTCGGATTCAGCTATGACGACGTTAATAACCCGCGGTTCCCGAGTGCCGGAGACCGCCGTAATGTGTCACTGGAACAGGCGGGTGGGTTCGCCCCGGGCGAAGAATTTACCAAGTTCGATCTGACGTGGGCGCACTTCACACCGATACGGATCGTGCTTCCATTCTTGGCCGACCGCGACCAGACGGTGGCGTTCCGGTTCGGGCTAGGATGGGGATATAACCTGCCGGCATCGCAGACATACACCCTCGGCGGCGCCACCACGGTGCGCGGTGCGGAAAAGACCACTGTCACCCGGCTGGCGTACACCAACCTGGAATATCGGGTAAAATTGGTGGAAGGGCTGACCACAGCGCTGTTTTGGGATACTGGTGTGAATTTGGGTGACGTCAGCATGACCGGAATAAAGAGCACATGTGGAATTGAGTTCGGAATTGAAGCGGCGGGGATGTACGTCCGATTGGACGTAGCGTGGCCTCTCAGCACGAATATGAGCCTCGTTCCCCACTTCGATTTCGGCTTCTCTCCCATGTTTTAATGGCGGTAGACCGGTAAGTTGTACTATAATTCGAGCCACGTTTTAAAAAGGAGGAAGTTATGTCCAAGGGAAGTTTGACCGTAGCGATTATCGCGCTGATTGTCGCCATAGCGGCGATAGTGTTGCAGTTTGTCCTGCCGGCTGGTGTAACCAAAACCGACTTTACCGCGCTTAAAACACAGGTTGCCAACCTGCAAACGCAGGCAAAGGCGGCAAATCCGCTCAATATCGCATATCTGAACGCCCAAAGTGCGTTCACTGTGTTCACCGATGCCGTGAGTGATCTGCGCCAGAAAGTGCTCACCAAGCAGCAGGCGATCGCTGCGCTCCAACAGGAGTTTATGCAGAAAAAGATTTCCAAGGATGTCTACCAGACTAAGTACCAGCAGCTGCAAGTAGAGCTTCTCCAGGCACAGCTTAACGTTGACATCGGAGTGATCAACAAGCTGATCGCCGCATCTGGGTTCTCCAACATGCAGCCCGACCTGCAGCGGCTGAAGGACCAGACACAACCGATCGTCAATGAAATGAATACCCTGGTGCAGTCCGTACAGACCGGCGTTGTCAACCAGCAAGAGTTCCAGGCACGCTACACCGAGGTTGATAACGCGTACAAGCAGCTTGACCAACTCCTCACGCAAGCGGCAATGTCAAAAATCGTGGAGGCTGCGAACAAGGTGGCAGTGGATAAGGGCTACGATTTGGTATTGCGGGCGAATAACGTAATCATCTACCGTAATACCGCGCGCCTCACCGACATCACAGATCCGGTTAAGACTCTTCTTACAAGCTACTTAAAGCCTGCCACGTAGAGTCACAGACCGATGGGATTGACGATCGAGGAGATTCGCCGTCGGATTCCGCTTCGCTACCCGTACCTGATGGTCGACCGGGTGGTGGAATACGGACCTGACCACGCGGTAACGTTAAAAAACGTGACGATCGACGAGCCCGTGTTCCAGGGGCACTTCCCGGAGCCGCTGCCCGCGGTGCTGCCGGGAACGCTGATCCTGGAGGCAATGGCCCAGACGGCGGCGTTTCTCCTCGTGAAGGGTAACGACAACATCGGAGTGGGGTATCTTGTTGGGGTGGACCGGGCCCGGTTCCGTCGCCAGGTAACTCCCGGTGATCAGCTCCAGTTGGAGGCACGGCCTCTCCGGCGCCGCGCGGGCCTGATCAAAGCTGAAGTTAAGGCAACAGTAGCCGGTGCGCTGGTGGCAGAAGCCGTTATCGCACTGGTAACACCGGAGGGTCAAGCAGAGGGGAAAGATGTGGAATAGGATCATCGAGTCGGTTCCCAACATCTCTGAAGGGAGGCGCCCCGAAGTCGTGCAAGCGATCGTCACCGCGGCAGCGGGGCCGGATCGCAAAGTGATCGACTATTCCATGGATCCTGATCACAACCGGGCGGTAATCACTATCGTCGGAACCCCGGACGGAATCGAGGCGGGAATAATCGGACTCACCGGCAAGGCACTTGAATTGATCGACCTGCGCCGTCACACCGGGGCGCATCCCCGCATGGGTGCGGTCGATGTTGTGCCGTTTGTACCGGTCCGCGGGGTGACAATGGATGACTGTGTCACCCTCTCCCGGAAAGTTGGTGCGCGGCTTGCCGCCACGTTTAACCTCCCCGTCTACCTGTACGAACAATCGGCGTCCCGTCCCGAGCGGGAAAACCTGGCTGCAATCCGCAAGGGAGAATTTGAGGGCCTGGCGGAGAAAATGCAACGACCGGAATGGGCACCGGATTTCGGCCCGCCACATCCGCACCCAAGCGGCGGCGCGGTGGCAGTTGGGGCACGTGAGTTCCTGATCGCGTACAACATCGAGCTCGCCACCTCCGATCTGTCCGTCGCCAGGAAAGTCGCCCGCGCTGTGCGGCACTCAAGCGGCGGACTCCGGTACGTGAAAGCACTTGGGTTCGCGCTGCCCGACAAGGGGATCGTGCAGGTGTCGATGAATTTGACTAATTTTAAGAAGACTCCGATCCTGCGCGTGTTCGAGCTTGTCAAGCGTGAAGCGGCTCGCTACGGCGTAGCTGTACTCCGCAGCGAGCTCGTAGGGATGGCTCCCCGGCAGGCGGTGTACGACGTCGCCGCCGCTTGTCTGCAACTTGGCGCGCTCACTCCGGACCAGGTCCTCGAGGATCGGATCGAAGAGGCGTTGCGTGCAGATTCTTGACCACGAAATCCAGCGCGCCACCGTCGTCGGATATGCCCGCACCGGGCGCGCGGTAACCGCGTTTTTCCTCGCCCACGGGGTGAAACCGATAGTCACCGATAGTGCCCGTATTTCCCCTGCGGATAAGCACTACCTTGACCGCAACTCGGTGTCATATGAGGACGGCGGTCATACCGCACGTGCGCTTGCCGGAGCTGACCTAGTGGTGGTAAGCCCGGGGGTTCCGGAGACCATCCCGCTCCTCACCCAAGCGCGCGCACAGAAGATCCCGATCGTATCCGAGATCGATCTCGCGTCCCAGTTTCTGGGCGATATTCCCATCATCGCGGTCACCGGAACGAACGGCAAAAGCACCACCGTCAAGTTGATTGAGGCCATCCTGCGGGTGCGGGGAACGGCCGCAGCGAGCGCCGGCAACATCGGCACCCCACTCATCACGATGACGGGGAAGAAACATGACGCCCTTGTTGTCGAAGTGAGCAGCTTTCAGCTTGCTCAATCGCGCTTGTTTCATCCCCACGTCGGGGTGCTCCTCAACATTACCCCTGACCACCTCGATCGGCACAGCACACTTGTCGACTACCGCGCCGCCAAACTGCGGTTGTTTATGAACCAGACGCAGGACGACTGGGCTATCATCCCATATGGACTCGCCATTCCTAGGGTGCATGCCAAACATGTATTCTACGATCGCGTCCCCATTCCCACCGGCCCCGCATTCACCCACCTCTTCCCCCATAACTGCGCCAACCTGCAAGCTGCAATCGCCGCCGCGCGGTGCATCATCCCAATTGACGCAGATGCGATCCCGTACTCCGCCCTCGCGGACGCATTTTCACTTCCGTTTCGCATGCAGATCGAAGGGGAGGTAAACGGCGCGACGGTGATCAACGACTCCAAGTCGACAAACGCTGCCTCGACGATCGCTGCGTTGCGCAGCGTTGCTGCTCCCGTGGTCCTCCTCCTCGGCGGCCGCCACAAGGGCGCTGGATACGACGCACTCGCCAACGAGATCACTGGGCACCGGGTGCGCCATACCGTTGTTTACGGCGAAGCGGGAGCATTTCTCACAACCCGGCTACAGGCCGTCGGCATAAGTGAGGTTACGCAAATTCCCGATTTTTCAGGAGCGGTCGAGTGTGCTGTAAATTACATTAAATCGGGGGACGTTCTGTTGTTCTCACCCGCCTGTTCCAGTTACGACCAATTCAAAAACTATCGGGAGAGGGGAACAGCGTTCTCATCGCTGATTCGTCAGCATCAGGGCTATCGCTCGCTTGCCATAAATTAGGTAATCCGTCCGTATTTAACCAGACACTTGTCCCGTTAACTCCACACGAAGTTTCAGTTTGCCGTTGACACCCTTCCTTCCCGGAACGGGACAGGCGGGGTATTCATAAAGCGCGTATGGAAGAGGGCCGGCTGCACGGACGGAGGCGGAACGTCAGGAGATGCGGGTGGAACGCCAGACAGACAGGCAGATCGTTATCATAACATCGCTTCTCCTGTTATATGGGTTAATTATGGTGTACAGCGCCAGCGCGCCATTTTCCCTCCGTCACTACGGAAGTGATACCCATCTGTTCGTCAAGCAGCTCATTGCCGCTGGGGCCGGGATATTTCTCCTGTGGGGCCTGTCCCGGTTCGACTATCACCGCCTTGCTCACCTGGACGACATCCTCCTCGTCGGTGGATTTCTCCTCACCCTGTTTACGTTCTTTCCGCGCGTCGGCGTGGGGCGGTGGCTCATCCTCGGTCCGTTTGCGATTCAACCCACCGAGTTTCTCAAATTCGCCCTTATCGTCTACTTGGCGGCCACCATTACGCGAAAAGGAGATCGGATTAAGACGTTCTCTGAGGGGGTGCTGCCGTTTGTTGTTGTCATCGGTGTGATTGCCGCGGTTGTGATTAATCAGCCTGATTTGGGAATGATTCTAGTTTTCGCCACATTGACCGGGGCGATGTTGTTTGCGGGTGGGGCACGAGTGACTCATCTGCTCGGAGTTGTGGCCGCCGGGGTGCCGCTTGTGTACGCCGCGGTGTTGCTCGCTCCCTACCGATTGGCACGGGTAATCGCGTTCATAAATCCGCACGCGTACGCAAGCTCATCCGGATACCAGATTTTGCAGTCGTTGACCGCGATCGGGTCAGGGGGAATCTTCGGCCGCGGGCTGGGGGCGTCGCAGGCGAAGCTGTTCTACCTGCCGCAGGCTCACAACGACTTCATATTTGCGGTGATCGCCGAGGAACTGGGATTGATCGGGGCGGTGGTGTTAATTGCGCTGTTCGTAGTGCTTGCGTGGCGGGCGTTTACCGTCGCTGCTGCTGCACCCGACCGGCTGGGCCGACTACTCGCGCTTGGAATGGGATTCACCATCTCCATCCAGGCGTTTCTCAATTTAGGGGTGGCGCTGGGAATCCTTCCGGTCACCGGGCTCACCCTTCCGTTTATCAGCGACGGCGGCTCGTCGCTCATCGTCACTCTGGGGATGATCGGGGTGTTGTTAAACGTGGCACGGCAGGAAGGAGGAAAATAGAATGCACGTATTGGTCGCTGGCGGAGGAACGGGTGGACATTTCTATCCGGCGCTGGCGGTGATGGAGGAGCTGGCTAATCGAGATCCACACATAAAACTGGGATATGTCGGAACCAACCGAGGAATTGAAGCACGCATCCTTCCGTCCTACCCGTGGATCCGATTTTACCCGATCCACGTGCGTGGGCTGGCACGAGGACGTCGTCTCCAAGCCGCATATGCACTGTTACTGCTGGTAATCGCATTCATCGAAACATTGGTCGTATTCATCCGGTTTCGTCCCCGCCTTGTAATCGGAATGGGTGGATACGCGTCGTTCCCGTCCGTATTTCTGGGAGCGATTCTCGGGAAGCTGCTCCCGATCCGCACTGTGATCCACGAGCAGAACCTCGTTGCTGGCCTTACAAACCGAATACTGGCACGGGTGGTGGACAAGGTCCTTGTTTCCTATCCACAAACGCGGCGGGAATTTCGCCGTGCGCGTCAAGTGATCGTAACCGGTAATCCGATTCGCGCGGAATTTCTGGATGCACAGCGATCCCCGGAGGCGTACCGCCAGTTCGGGCTTGATCCGAACCGCAAGACCGTGCTCGTGTTTGGAGGTTCGCGTGGCTCATCGGCGCTGATCACTGCCCTAATTAACGCCAGCGATAAACTAGCACAGGATAATCACGTACAGGTGCTGCTTGTCACTGGAGACGCGGGAGACGAAAATGCAATTCAGTCGGCATTCATGGCCGCGGGGGTGAAAAACGTGCACGTACGGCGCTATATCGAACGCATGGGCGAGGCGTTCGCGATCGCCGATCTGATCGTATCCCGCGCCGGAGCGACCACCCTTGCCGAGATCACGTCGTGCGGCAAGCCGGCGCTTATCGTGCCATGGGAAGGGGCAGCGGACAATCATCAGCGCAAAAACGCGGCCTACTTGCAACAAGCACAGGCATGCGTAGTGGCGGCGGAACAGGAAGTAATCGGAGCAGGGCTCGCAAAGTTAATCGAAGAAATGGTGGGGGATGAGCAGCGCCTGTCGCGGTTGGCGCACAACGCCGCCCGGTTCGGACGGCGGCACGCAGTGAGTCTCATCCTGGGAGAGTTGGAGCCGTTGGCACGGGAGGCGCGGTTATGATCGAAGGCGGGAAGAGATACCATTTTATCGGAATCGGCGGCGCCGGGATGAGCGGATTGGCAGCGGTGATGCTGGCCGGTGGCGCGCGCGTCTCCGGTTCAGACCTGCACGACAACGAGCAAACACGGCGCCTCCGCCGCGCCGGGGCAACGATCTACTTGGGACATGACGCTCGTCATGTTGCCGATTCCGGAATCGCGGGCGTGATCATATCATCGGCTATCGGTGACGACAATGTAGAGGTGCAGGCGGCACGAGCCCGCAACCTCCCGGTGATCCGCCGGTTGCACGCCCTCGCACACCTCCTGCACGGATACCGCGGGATCGGGGTGACGGGAACACACGGGAAAACGACGACTACAGCGATGATCGCCACTGTGCTTCAGGCGGCGGGAATGGATCCAAGCTACCTCGTGGGTGCGTACTGTCCGGGACTGGGCGGCAACTCCCGATTGGGGCGGGGAGAGCATTTCATTACCGAGGTCGACGAGAGCGACGGTTTGTTCCTGGCGCTAAGTCCGGCAATCGGAGTGTTGAACAACATCGGCCGCGATCACCTCACCACCTACCGCACGTTCGCGGCGATCAAGGAAAGCTTCGCCCGCTACATCCGCAAATCGGAGCAAGCGGTTCTGGAAATTGATGATCCGCACGTGCACCAGTTGGCGCGGGACAACCCGGATGCCCTCACCGTAGGAATCCATCCCGATGCGGACTTGCGCGCCGCCCGAATCGTGCATCACCGTTTCCACACCAAGTTCGACATCCTCTTGCACGGAGAATGGATTACCTCCGTTCGTCTGCCCGCCCCCGGCGACCACAACGTGCGCAACGCCTTATGTGCCCTCGGAGCGGCATACCTCGCTGGCGTACCCCTGACCACGGCTGCGGCCGCTCTCGCCAGGTTCCAGCTTCCGCAGCGGCGGTTTCAACTGCTGGATGAGAACGGTGTCACCGTCGTGGATGACTACGCCCACCTGCCCGAGGAAATTGAAGCAACTCTGGGCGCCATCCGTGATGGATGGGAGCAACGCCGAGTGGTGGCGATATTTCAGCCGCATCGCTACACGCGGACACAGACGATTGGCCCGGAGTTCGGAGCGGCGTTCCGCCAAGCGGACACAGTGATAATCACCTCCATCTACCCCGCCAATGAGCATCCCATCCCCGGCGTATCAAGCCGAGCGATCGTGGACGCCGTCGCCCGCGAGACCGATGCTGATCTCTACTTCATCCGAACCAAGGAGGAAGTCCTCGAATTTCTTCAGCGCTATATCGCCCCGCGCGATTTCATCATCAGCTTCGGCGCGGGTGACATCTGGACCGTTACCGAGGAGCTATCATGTTTCCTGAAAGAAGGGCGGTTCTGTCCCGTGTAGCCGCCTCCCAACTTCAGCGCGAGCTTGAACGGTGCGGTGTGGTGCGGCGAAACGAGCCGTTGGCCCGTCACACCACGTTCAAAGTGGGCGGGATTGCCGCATACTATGTCTTGCCGGAGTCGCCCGGGGCTCTCAGCCGGGCGATTGCGGTGTGCCGTGCGCACTCCGTTCCCCACATCATCATCGGTGCGGGATCGAACATCCTGTTCCCGGACAGCGGCTACTCCGGAGTGGTGATCACGACCGCCCGACTTAATACGGTGGCGATCGTGCCACCGTACGTGAACGCGGGCGCTGGTGTTCCGCTCGCCGTACTTCTCGAACGATTGCACTCCGCCGGGTTCCATGCCCTCGATTTTCTTGCCGGGATTCCCGGAACGGTGGGCGGCGCGATCGCGATGAACGCCGGAATCCCCGCGCGCACGATTGCCGCCGCCGTCACGTGGGTTCAGGCAATAGAAAACACAAAGATCGTCTGGTTCGATCGCTCAACGGCGCGGTTCACCTATCGCGGCAGTTTGTTCCGGACCGCACGCCTTCCGATCGTTTCCGCCCGGCTGCGGGTGGACGGTCCCCGTTATGACGCGGCTGCTCTCATCGCCCGGCGAGCGGCCACACAACCCGTCTCCTTCCCCAGCGCCGGATGCGTATTTAAGAACCTGCCCACCACCGCCGCGGGAAAGCTAATCGACGACGCTGGTTTGAAGGGATTGCGCGTTGGAATGGCCATGGTATCTGAAAAACATGCCAATTTCATCCTTAACCTCGGCGGTGCCCGGAGCGCTGATATCCGCAAAATAATTGACATTGTGCGCGAAAA
>WFSM01000080.1 GCA_015485945.1 Candidatus Bipolaricaulota bacterium
ATTCCGATCCCAACGTCGATCCGTGCGGTTACCGCACACTGATGGTGTGGCAGTTGGCGGAAAAGTACTACAAGATTCCCGGCCTGTACCAACGGTTACAGGCGCATTGCCCGCCGGGGAACGTGCGGCCGAAGGAGGTGGACCTTATCGCTCTCCTTCAATCAGGCAATATGGACTACGCGTTCGAGTATCGCTCGCTGGCCGTGCAGCACAACCTTAAGTTCATCGAACTGCCGAATGAGATCAACCTGAGTCGGGCTGAGTATGCGGATTTCTACGCTCAGGCCGTGGTGAAGGTAACCGGCACGGCCCCGGGGACCACTGTCATCAAGACCGGAAAACCAATCATCTACGGGCTGACTATACCCAACAATGCTCCCCACCCGCAGTTGGCGCTGGAGTTCGTGCAGTTTCTCCTTGGGCCGCACGGTCAGGCGATCATGACAAAGTGCGGCCAACCCCCGATCGTGCCCGCGGTGGCGGAACACATTGACAACGTTCCCGCCGGGTTGCGCACGTTCATCACTCCAAGCGGATGACCTCCCGCATCAACTGGCTGAAGGTCGCATTCACGCTGCTGGGGGGCACACTGCTGGCGTTCATACTGTGGCCGTTGTTGAATACAATTTTCACGTCCCACCCGCACGAGCTATGGCGCACGATCATCGATCCGCAGGTGCAGGGCGCAATCTTGCTCTCGTTCTATGCATCAGCGATCGCGACCGGTATCGCCATTGTCACCGGCGTCCCGCTTGCCTACCTCCTCGCCCGCCACGAGTTTGCGGGCAAGGGAGTGATCGAGGGATTGATCGATCTCCCAATCGTCGTTCCGCATACCGCTGCCGGAATCGCGCTTCTGATGGTGTTCGGTCGTGAGGGGATCTTGGGAAAAGCGTTCGAACCAATCGGGATGCGGTTTGTATCGTCGGTTCCCGGAATCGTGATCGCAATGCTGTTCGTGAGCATGCCGTTTCTCGTCGACGCGGCGCGCGATGGGTTCGCCGCGGTTGATCCGCGGTTAGAACGGGTGGCGCGCACCCTGGGCGCGGGGCCATGGGGCGCGTTTCGCCGTGTGGCGCTGCCGCTCGCGTGGCGGAATATCCTGTCCGGAACCGTGCTCATGTGGGCACGCGGGCTGAGCGAATTCGGCGCGGTAATCATCCTCACCTACCACCCGATGGTCGCGCCGGTGCTGCTGTACGAACGGTTCGAGTCGTACGGGCTTAACTATGCACGCCCAGTGGCGGTGTGGATCATCCTGTCCGCACTCGCGGTGTTCATCGTCCTGCGGCTTCTCGCCCGCACCAGGAAACAATGACTACTGCCCGGCTCGTCGTGGACCAGCTTGGGGTTGCCGCGGGGGGATTTCGCCTGTCCGCGATCGATCTCGCGGTGGACGCCGGCGAATATTTTGTCGTCCTCGGCCCGACCGGGGCGGGAAAGACGATCCTTCTCGAGACAATCGCCGGATTGCGCCGGGTGCGCAGCGGCGCGGTTCACATCGACAACGAGGATGTCACCCGCTACCCACCGGAGCGACGCGAGATCGGGTTCGTGTACCAGGACTACGCGCTGTTTCCTCACCTCACCGTGGCCGAAAATATCGCGTTCGGCTTGCGGGTACAGCGGCGGGGGGAGATCAGCCGCGGTGTGGCGCGGATCACGGCACTGTTGGGGATCGGTCCCCTGCGATCGCGGATGCCGCGGGACCTGAGCGGTGGTGAACAACAGCGCGTTGCTCTTGCCCGCGCGCTCGTGGTCGCACCACGGGTCCTCTTGCTTGATGAACCGCTGTCCGCCCTCGATCCGCAGACGCGGGAAGGGCTGCAGCGGGAACTGGCGCAACTGCATCGTGAATTGGGCACTACCACCGTCCACGTCACGCACGACTTCGAGGAGGCAGCCGCCCTTGCCGACCGCATCGGCGTAATGAACGCAGGTCGGATCGTGCAGGTGGGCACGGTCGACGCGATCTTCCGCCGGCCGGCATCGCCGTTTGTCGCCCGGTTCGTGGGGACACGCAACGTATTCCCCGGCACGGCAACCCGCACCGCGGACGGAGAATCGCGGTTCACCATTGACGGAGTGACGCTCGCCACTGCAACCACGATCGTAGGCCCGGCCCACGCCGCACTGCGGCCGGAGGACATCCTGATCTCCGCGGCGCCGTTGCCGTCGAGCGCCCGCAACTGCCTCCACGGCCGCATCACCGCGATTACTGACCGCGGGATGATTGTTTACGTCACGGTCGACGTTCCGCCGGAGTTCGTGGCTGCGGTCACCCGGCGGTCGGTTGTCGAACTGGATCTCGTCATGGGAAAGGGAGTATACATTTCATTTAAGGCGTCGGCGGTACACATCTTTTAGGAGGAACGATGGACAATATCGATCGGTTCGGGCGGAAGATCACCTACATGCGCGTGTCGGTGACCGACCGCTGCAACTTTCGCTGCATTTACTGCATGCCCGCGTCCGGGGTGCAGTGGCGTCCCCACCGCGAGATTTTGCGGTATGAGGAAATCGTGCGCATCATGCGGGTGGCAGCCGAACTTGGCATCAGGAAGGTGCGCATCACCGGCGGGGAGCCGCTCGTGCGCGCGGGGATCGTTGATTTGATAGCGGAACTCCACCGCATCCCCGGGATCGATGAGCTGGTGATGACCACCAACGGCTCGCTTCTTGCCCGCTATGCCCGTGATCTCGCGCGTGTCGGATTGAACCGGGTCAACATCAGCCTCGATACACTGCGCCCGGACCGATTTCGTGCCATCACCCGGGGAGGACGCCTCGCCGACACCCGGGCTGGGATCGCCGCGGCACGGGCAGCGGGGTTGACGCCGATCAAGTTGAACGCGGTCGTGATGCGGGGAGTGAACGACGACGAGGTTGTCGATCTTGCTGCCCAAGCGAAGGACGGGTTTCAGGTGCGGTTCATCGAGTGGATGCCGATCGGTCCGCTCGGGGAGGAGTTCACGGCGCGGTTCGTCCCCGGGGACGAGATCAAAGCGCGAATTGAGGCCGAGCTCGGCCCGCTCACGCCGGTGCGCGCTGAGGGACCAGCGCGGGTGTATCGCTTCGCGGATGCGCCGGGTGAAATCGGGTTCATCACTGCGTTCAGCGCCCCGTTTTGCGCCACGTGCAACCGGATGCGGCTCACTGCCGACGGGCGGTTGCGCCCCTGTCTCCTCGCGCCGATCGAGATCGATCTCAAGGGGCCGCTGCGCGCCGGGGCGACTGATGCAGACCTGCGGCGGCTGCTCAGACAAGGAATTGACAAGAAACCGTACGCCCACGGGATTCCGAGCGAATCTCCTCACGACCGCACGATGTCCGAAATCGGGGGATAACTCGCGATGATGTTGACCGCGGGGCTGTACAGCGCTAAAACGGAGGGAAGATGAACGGAGAAGAACTAAGCCATATCGATGCCAGCGGGCGGGTGCGCATGGTCGACGTGAGCAGTAAACCCGACACCGTCCGCGTTGCCGTCGCTAAGGGTCGGATCGAGATGTCGCCCGCTACCTGTCGCCTGATCGCCGCGGGGCAAGTGGCGAAGGGCAACGTCCTGACGACGGCGCAGATCGCGGGGATCATGGCAGCGAAACGCACCGGTACGTTGATCCCGTTGTGCCACCCGCTCCCGCTCACCGACGTCGATGTCCGATTCGCCGTCAACGCCGATGCCGGGGTAATTGAAATCGAGGCAACCGCCAAATGCGTGGGCAAGACTGGCGTGGAGATGGAGGCGTTGACCGCTGTTTCCGTCGCCGCGCTCACCATCTATGACATGGCCAAGGCGGTCGAGCGGACGATGCGCATCACCGCCATCCGGCTGGTGCGCAAACGCGGGGGCAAAAGCGGGGAAATCGTGTTGGAGGAGGAAGAGTGAAGGTCACCGTACTTCTGTTCGCATCGTTGCGCGAAGCAGCGGGGATGCCCACGGTTGAGGTGGACATAGCAGATGGGGCTACGGCCGCGGAGTTGATCGCGTCATTGCGCGCATCTCATCCCGGGCTTACCGCCCATCTGCCGTACGTCAAGGTGGCAGTGAACCGGGAGTTCGCCGCAGCGGAAACGGCGCTTCACGACGGCGATGAAGTCGCGCTTATTCCTCCGGTGGGAGGGGGATAATGGACGACTATATCGAGATCACTCAACATCCGATTGACGCTGCTGCGGTGGCCGCCCGCCTCGCCACCGCGGAGATTGGAGCGGTGGCAACGTTCATCGGCGTGGTGCGGGGGAACGAAAATGGAGAGCGTATCTCGTACCTCGAGTACGAGGCGTACCCGGAGATGGCGATCCAGGAGATGAAGCTGATCTGCACCGAGATCAAGAGGCGGTGGCCCACAATCGAACGGGTGGCGATCGTACACCGGGTGGGAAAGGTAGCGGTCGGAGAGACGGCGGTCGTAATCGCGGTCGCCGCCGCCCACCGCTCCGAGGTGTTCGCCGCGGTACACCACGGGATCGACCGGCTAAAGGAAATCGTTCCCATTTGGAAAAAAGAAGTGGGAGAGAAAGGAGCGCGATGGATTTCGGAAAACTGACAAAGCTGTATCCGATACTCGAAGTGGAAGAAGCGCGGGCGCGCATTCTCGCGGGGTTGACACCGCTGCCGGCGGAGACGATCCCGATAACTGACGCCCTCGGTCGCGTCACGGCGCAGGATGTAACTGCCGAATACGATATCCCACCCCATGCCAACACGGCGATGGACGGGTATGCGATCCGCGCTGCCGACACTGCCGCGGCGAGCGCGGAACATCCGGTGCGGTTGCAAGTAATCGGTGATCTCGCCGCCGGCTACGTCTCCGACCGTGCAGTGGCACCGGGAACGGCGATCCGCATCATGACCGGCGCCCCGATCCCACCGGGCGCGGACGCGATCATCCGGTTCGAGCACGTTACCCGGGATGGCAATTACATCGAGATCACCGCTCCGGTGCCGGTGGGAAAGGAGGTCCGCCTGGCAGGGGAGGACGTGCACGCCGGGGAGACAGTGATTCCCCGGGGGACAGTGCTGCGGCCGCAGGAGATCGGGATGCTCGCCGCGCTCGGGCGCAAGGAAGTCGCAGTCGCCCGCCGGCCGCGGGTGGGGATCCTCGCCACTGGGGACGAGCTCGTGGAGATCGATGCTCCCCTCGGCCCGGGGAAGATCAGAAACGCCAATTCTTATTCCAACGCTGCTCAGGTCCACAAGTACGGGGGGATCCCGGTGTTGCTCGGGATCGCCCGCGACCGCGAGGAGGAGATCGCCGATAAACTGCGCGTGGGGGTGAGCCACGGCGTCGACCTCATCCTCGTCTCCGGCGGGGTATCGGTCGGCGACTTCGACGTGGTGAAGAAGGTCCTTGCCGCCGAAGGGCGGATCGATTTCTGGCGCGTGCGGATGAAGCCGGGGAAACCGCTTGCATTCGGGTATCTCCACCTCAGCGGGCGTGAGGTGCCGGTGATCGGCACACCGGGGAATCCGGTATCGACGATGGTGTCGTTTGAGATGTTCGCCCGGCCGGCGATCCTCGCGCTCCAGGGCGCGTGCGAGCTGGACTCGGTGACGGTTACCGCCGTATTCGCTGATGCGGTCGCCACTAAGGATGACCGCCGCCACTACCTGCGGGTGCGGTTACAGGAAGAGAACGGAGAATTTATCGCCCACCTCACCGGAGATCAGGGCTCGGGAATTCTGAGATCGATGGTGGATGCCGATGGGCTGGCGGTAATCCCCGCGGATTGGGACCACGTCGATCCCGGCGTCCGCGTACGTGTGATCCTGCTCGGGAGTTACCGATGACGGTCCGCGTTGGAATCCTCACCGTGAGCGACCGCTCATCCCGCGGCGAGCGCAAGGACGAGAGTGGGCCAACGATCGAGCGCATCCTGACCGAACGGTCCGAGTACGCAATCGTGACCACAGCGATCGTGCCCGACGATCGAGAGCTGATCGAGAACAAGCTCATCGAATGGTGTGACGAAAATGGGATCGATTTAATCCTGACGACCGGTGGAACCGGGTTCGGCCCGCGCGATGTCACCCCGGAAGCGACCCGCGACGTGATCGAACGCGAGGCGCCGGGGTTCCCCGAGGCAATGCGGATGGATGGATTCAGGAAGACCCCGCACGCGTTGTTGTCCCGCGGGATCGCCGGCATCAGGGGACGGACGCTGATCATCAACCTCCCCGGCAGTCCCACAGCGGTCACCGAAGGGCTCACGCTGATCCTCCCTGCTCTGCCGCACGCGGTCGCCATCGTGCATGGCGAGAACGCCGATCACAAGTTCCACAAAGCCGGCAAGGGCGGTAGCTGAACATAGCTCCCGTCCGTACCAACAACTGTCACTGGGCTACTCTCTGTTCAAGAAAGTGATGTTTAGGTCTGGAGTTGAACACCTAATTGGCATTCGGGTTGAGTAAATAACCCCGCAGCAAGCTGTGGGGTATTCAGCGGAGGACTTTTATAAAAACCGGGCGGCCGTAGCCGCCCGATCAAAATGCTCATTCGTGGCGTTGGTTTACGGCTCACCCGGCCATGGACCGATGATCCCTTTCACCGCCCATTGCATGCTGGTGAGGGAGTTAACCGACATCCACATCCCTGCCGGGACCTCGAGCTTACCCTTGCGGTCGTACACCGGCCCCTGGAATGGATCGAACGTGATGCCGGGATTAGCCATTTGATCCAGACGCGTTTGAATTAGATCATACACGCTGATCTTCCCGAGCTCCGGGTCATCGACGATCGTTGCCTTCAGCTTGTTGATGAAGATCGGATTGATCGGCATGCCAGGCTTAGCGCCCATCTCCACCGCACCTTGACTGAGAAGCCACCAGTAATCCACGTTCTGGAGGTTGTGTGCGGTGTAGGTCCCGTTGTACACCTTCCGGAGGAAGTCGGCATAGATCTTGTCCCAATGGACGAGTTCACCCGATATCACGTTGTTGGGCGCGAATCGGTACATCGGCGAATAGTGGGAGAAGCTGAGCGCGCCGTTGGCAGCGGCGACCTGAACCACGGTCGGGCTGTCCTGGGTGAATGCGAATACGTCGCATCCCTCGGCAACCAATGCCTCGGTCGCTTCTTTGGCGGCAGCTGGGTTCTCCCATGCTTCCGTCCAACGCACGTATACATTCGCATTGGGGTTAACCGTCCGCACGCCGATGGTGAACGCGCTGATATGCCGCTTCAGTTCCGGAATCGGGAATGCGCCTACATACCCGATCTTGTTTGTCTTGGTAAGCGCGCCCGCCATCAAACCATTTAGATAATAGACTTGATAGAAGTCGGCCATGTACGTGGCCATGTTGGGTGCACGCTTGAACCCGGAACAGTGCGCGAAAATCACGTCGGGATATTTCTTCGCCGCCGCGAGTGTACCATTCATGAAGTCGAAGCTGGTGGTGAAGATGACGTTGCAGTGCTTGTCGTTTACCAGTTTGTCAATCGTTGAAACCGTGTCTCCGGCAGCAACATTCTCTACATACACTGTTTTCAACCACGGGAATTCTTTCGCTACGATCTGGCGCGCCACATCATGAGCGTGAGTCCACCCGTAGTCACCTATCGGCCCGACATAGATAAATCCCGCCGTGATCGGCGTGCCCGGAACGTAGGCTTTGGCCGCTCCGATTACCGCAATACCGGCAATCAGCACCACTGCCAACACCGCTGTCAACAAAATTTTCTTTTGCATGTTCCCCTCCTTCTTTTCGTTTATTCCGTTGGATTTCCGCCTCGCTTAGTGCAACGATCACCTCCTTTCTTGTTATTCCTCTCCACGTGTGTAGGGCAATGTCAACGCCGCTGGTGCGCCCATGCGCTTCTGCAGCGTGCCCCGTGACACGAAAATGAGGATTAAGATTGCGAATACATACGGCATTGCCTTCAATATCGATGGAGCCACCCACATCTGCATTCGATACGCTAAAAAGTAAAGCGCGGCAAAGAAGTACGAGCCAACCAGCCCATACACCGGATTCCAAAACGCAAAGATGGTGAGGGCGATGACGATCCATCCTATTCCTCCAGTCATCCCCGCGGTCCACGCCGGTCGATAATAAATCGACAAATACGCTCCGGCGATCCCGGCGAATATGCCTCCTACAACCACACACAGGTAGCGGACACGAGCCACATTGACCCCGAGAGAGTCGGCGGTGGCCGGGTCTTCACCCACAGCGCGGATTGTTACGCCAATACGGGTATGAAACAGAATATACCACATAATCGGAACTAACAACATGGCGATATACGCGAGTAGACACTGCCGGGTGAAGAACCCTGGACCGATGATCGGAATTGCTGATAAGCCGGGTACGGTGGCTCTGGTCAACGGGGTAAACAGCGGTAACCCGACCCACGACCGCCCCAGCACTCCCGCCAACCCGAGCCCGAGCATGGTAAGAGCAAGACCGGATACCACTTGATTCGCCTTCAGTGTGATGCTGGCGAACGCGTGGATTAACGAGAACACTCCTCCAACCGCCGCTGCAACAATCACCCCAAGCCACGGCTGGCCAGTCTTCGAAGTGACCACGAACGCGGCGTACGCGCCCATAATCATCATCCCCTCAATGCCCAGGTTCAGTACTCCTGACCTCTCAGCGTAAATTTCACCGAGGGTGCCAAGCAGCAGCGGGGTCCCATATGCCAGCGCACGTGCAAACGTAGAGATAAGCCACGATTCCCACCCCATCACTGCCTCCGTATCGAGATCTTATAGTTCATAAACAGCTCGCTCCCAATAAGGAAAAACATGATTAATCCATTGAATACATGAATCAACTGAAACGGAAGCCCAAGATTGACCTTGATTACATCCCCGCCGGCCATCAGCACCCCAAAGAAAAATGACGTAATAATCACCGCGAGCGGGTTCTTCCGCGCCAACCACGCAACAATAATCGCCGTATAACCGTATCCCATCGATATTTGCGTCGGATCCAACAGTTGATAGTGCACTCCGGCTACTTCCCCCACCCCGGCGAGGCCAGCAAGGCCACCGGAGAGCACCATAACGATGGCGATCGTCTTTAGCTCGCTGATCCCCGAGAATCGAGCGGCATGTGGGTTCTCACCGACAACCCGGATTTCGAACCCGCCGCGCGTGCGGTTTAAGAAGATGTACATGATGACTGCAAGCACGATTCCCAACACCAGGGTCGGCCAATGCACATGGCTTTGCCCGATAACCGGGATGCGAGCCGCCGGCGGGAACATGTCGGTGTACGCGTACCCGCGCATGCTTGGACCGCGCCACGGGCCGTGGATCAGCCACAATACCACGTATAGCGCGATGTAGTTCATCATCAGTGTGGTGATGACGTCGTTGATCCCCAATTTGACCTTGAGTACCGCGGGGATCACCCCCCACAGCGCTCCGGCGGAAAATCCGGCGAAGAACATAGCTGGAAGAAGAAGCGGGCCCGGCAATCCGGAAAACAGCGCGACACCAGTGGCAGCGACCGCGCCCAACAGGAGTTGCCCATCAGCGCCGATGTTCCAGAACAGCGCCCGGAACGCGATTGTCAGTCCAATCCCACACAGCAGCAGCGGAATCATCCGACGTAACGTTTCGCTGATTCCACTCCAGTTACCGAGTGCACCGCCGATAATAGAGCGGTAAGCACTGATCGGAGACACGCCATAGGCAGCAAAGAATATCGCGGCAACAAGCAACGCGGCAACGATAGCAATGATAGATACGAGAAAGATAACCCCGCCGGATGGAACCGGCCGCCGCTCGATCTTAAGCCACTTTGGCGTTAGTACTTTGAGCACTTGCTGATACTCCTTGCTTTTCCCCGGCCATCATCAGCCCAATTTCTTCTATTTTCGCGGCAGCGCCATCAACGATACCCATCACTCCGCCCTGGAACATGACCATAATTCGGTCAGATAGGGTCATCACCTCTTCCAAATCCTCAGAGATTAACAGAATCCCGGCACCGCGGTCGCGTTGCTGCAGGAGAATCTGTCGTATCTGCTCCGTCGCTCCGACATCGAGACCATAAGTAGGATGAGCGGCGACAATCAATCGTGGATCTCCGGACAATTCGCGCGCCAACACCAGTCGTTGGATGTTCCCTCCCGATAAGAGCTTCACTGCGGTTTCGTCGCTTGGGGCAATGATTTGGTATTCCTTCATCGCCTGTTGGGCCATTTGTTTGGCATAGCGGTAGTCGATGAACATGCCGTGAGAAACCGGAGGATAGCGATAGCTCTTCAGGACAAGGTTTTCACGGATGCTCATATTGGGGACGGTCCCCATGGTGATGCGTTCGGTGGGGACATGTGCTACTCCCGCCGCAGCGATTTTGCGGGCGGAGTGATTGGTGACGTTTTTACCAGCAAGCATCACGCGACCGCGGGTCGCATGACGCAGTCCGGTGAGCACCTCGGCGAGTTCTTTCTGCCCGTTTCCCGACACCCCCGCTACCCCGAGGATCTCGCCCTCATACAGATCAAATGACATTCCCCGCAATGCCGGCAATCCCCGGTCGTTTAGCGCATGCAGCTCCGTCACTTCAAGCAGTTTATCCCCGCGATGCACCGGTGTTTTTTCCACCCGGAACACAACCTCCCGCCCCACCATCAGTTTCGCAAGGGACGGCTTGTCGGTCTCACTGGTCAACTGCGTTCCTACCACCTTTCCTTTACGCAGCACCGTGACCCGATCACTTACTTCCATCACCTCGTCAAGCTTATGAGTGATGAAAATGATCGTCAGACCGTCGTCCACCAATGTACGCAACGTGGAAAACAGTTGATCCACTTCTTGCGGTGTGAGGACACTTGTCGGTTCATCCATGATCAGGATGTCGGCATCGCGATACAGCGCTTTGATGATTTCTACCCGTTGCTGTTGTCCCACTGAGAGCTGCCAGATCTTCGCCTGCGGATCAACGGCAAGTCCGTACGCATTCGCAATCTTATTGATCTTGGCGCGCACCTTACGGATATTGAGAAACGGCCCCGTTCCTTCATCCAACCCTAAGATGATATTCTCCGCAGCAGTTAGCGTGGGAACGAGACGGAAGTGCTGGTGTACCATACCAATCCGATGCACAAGCGCATCTTTCGGCGAGCGGATTTTTGTTGGCACACCGGTTAACAAAATCTCACCGGCATCCGGCTGATACAATCCGTACAGGATACGCATCAACGTCGTCTTGCCGGCACCGTTTTCACCAAGCAGACAGTGAATTTCCCCTCGGTTTATTTTGAGATTAATGCCATCGTTAGCCACTACGCCAGGAAAACGTTTGACGATTCCGCGCAACTCAATAGCACAATCTGACGGGGATGCCGCGGTTTTCATTTCTGTACCATCGGTCATGCTGCCAGACATCATGACAGTATCCTAGCAACATTTAGTCACGGCGTCAAGTCCGATTACACGGCGCACCACCTGGAAAACCAGCCCCGACCTGGCCGCGGGCACAACTTTTCCACGGCGTCGCCCGATTCAAACTTGATCAGGTGGGCAGTTTCGTTTACCGTACGCGCATCGGGTTACTAAGGCGGAGAAATGGCCATACCTAAAGATTTAATGTACCACAAATTTCGCGCGTACGGCTTTCTGAAAAACCTCCGTTTCTTCGACCCATTCATTATTCTATTCTTCCGCGAGATGGGCCTTTCTTTCCTGGAAATCGGGGTCCTGTTCTCAGTGCGTGAAATTTCCACAAACTTTCTCGAAATCCCAACCGGCGTGCTGGCGGATTCATACGGCCGTCGCAAGTCGATGCTCGCCGCGTTCGCATCATACCTCATTGCGTTCGCCATCTTTTACGCGTTTCCTCACTTCATGCTCTACATCGTAGCGATGATCCTATTCGCATTTGGGGAAGCATTCCGGTCCGGAACACACAAAGCGATGATTTTGGAATATCTGCGAATTAAGGGAATCGCGGATAAAAAGGTAGAATATTACGGACACACGCGGGCAGCATCGCAATTTGGTTCGGCAATCGCCGCATTGATCGCCGCTGGGCTTGTGTTCCACTCGGGTAGCTATCGTATCGTGTTTCTCGCATCGATGGTCCCGTACGTTTTGGAGTTGTTCCTCATGGCATCATATCCCAAAGTACTCGATGGCGAGTTAATCCACGTCGAGGGGGGATGGGTGAAGAAGCTGGGGCAACGGATAGGGTACACCACTAAGGAATCAATCCGCATGCTGCGCCGAATCGATCTGCTGCGCGGGCTGCTCAACGGCGCCTCATTCGACGCCCTGTTCAAATCGACCAAGGACTACTTACAGCCGATCCTGCAGTCACAGGCAGTTGCACTTCCAGTTCTAATCTCCCTATCAACCGATAAGCGCACCGCACTGATCGTGGGCGGGCTGTACTTTTTCATCTATCTGGGGACGAGTTACGCCGCCTCACACGCCGGAACGGTGGTAGGACGTGTGCGCTCCCTGCCGCGGACGGCAAACTTCATTTATCTAGCAGGGGCAGTTTTGCTGGCAGGGGCGGGATTATCAGCGTGGAAAGACCTCCGTTGGATCGCGATTGTGGCGTTTCTCGTCCTGTATGTGCTCCAAAACCTCCGTCGCCCAGTGATGGTGGGGTACCTGGCAGAACTAATCCCGCAGCGAACGATGGCCACCGGGCTATCCGTGGAATCACAGTTGCGCACGCTGATAATGGCAGGGTTGGCCCCCATTGTGGGAATGCTCGCCGATCGATTTGGAGTCGGCCTGGCAGTGGGAGTTATCGGATTAATCGGTTTGGTACTGACCTGGCTGTTGCATATAAATGAAACCCATGTTCGTACTCCGGTGTAGATAATCACGAATCGTGCGAAAACTCGAAGGAGGAAAGACGTGAATCGTTTTGTGCCAATCATCATTGTACTGCTCGTCTCCCTGTTTATGGTAACTGCACTGGGAAAACCCGACTTGGTGGTCACCAAAATATCGCTGACTCCGCCATCTCCGGTCGCCGGTGACGACGTCACCATCACCGCTGTTATCAAAAACGTGGGCACAAGTGCGGCCAGCCAAACGTTTGACGTGCGTTTTCTCGTCGATGGGTTCCCAGTAGGAATCGGATCGATCCCGTTCGGGCTCGGACCCGGTGCCACCAAATCAGCGACGACAACATGGACAGCGGAAGTGGGCACGCACACGATCACGGCCCAAGCCGACCAACCGTTCAACAAAATAGACGAGTCAAACGAGCAAAACAACGATCTCGTCGCCACCGTTGTCATTCCCGTCAATCCTGCCGTCGCCAAACAGATTGCCCCGCTCAAGGTGGCGGTAGCGCGATTTAACGACCGCAGCGGTTCGGGGTTCATCAACATGGGGGCGGGCGTAGCGGACGAACTGATCTCGCGGTTGGTCAACAGTGGCGTGCACGTGCTCGAACGGGGAGAGTTGGAAGCATCGATGCAGAAACGAAACCTCAATCCGTCCCTCCAATCCGATCTTATCACCGCTAGTCGCCTCCTCGGAGCGGATCTGTTGATCGTCGGTACGGTTACCAAGGTAGCCATGGCCCGCGCATCGCTGAGCCTCGGGTTCTTCACGGTGAGCAGCGCCACGGTCACGGTATCGATGACCGCACAACTGATAAACGTATACACATCCAAAGTCGTAAATTCGGTATCTGCATCCGGATCGGAACAAGGAGCAACCGGGTTTTCCGTGGACTTTGGAAAGATCATTTCACTGACCCGACCAGCAGCAACAACCGTGTGCACCGGCGGATTACGTACTGATCGCCCTGCCTACTTTCCCAACGAAACAGTGCGCATTGGCTACCGCAATCCCGGACCGCCAAAGTGGTACGGGATCGAAATCCATAAAGCCAGCGGACCGTTCCTTAAATGGCTTGGATGGCAGTTTATTCCCACCGGTGGGTGCGGGGAGTGGCTATGGGACCAACGTGATGCATCCAACATGCAGATGGGGGCTGGGTTCTACACCGCCAAATTGTGGGATGGGTCGACGTATCTTGCCACGGTGAACTTCCAAATTCGCCCCGGAGCCGGCCCGACGGCGCCGTTGGTCGATGAAATTACGGTAGGGAACAACCAGTTCGCCAATACGATTGTGGGGCGTGCGATCAACCGCGGGTTAAACCAGCTCACCGCCCGCCTGATCAACGGAATGGCCCAGGTTGCGACTCAAGTCATCGCTGATCGCTCCACCGCCCCCACTACCCCCACGGCGACCGCGCTCGTGCCGCGGGTAGGGCAAATAGCGGCGATTCTTCCGGACGGTCGCGTAGTGATCAACATCGGAGCAAATGCCGGCGTTCATAAAGGGGACTTCTTCCAAGTTCTGGACACGGTGAATCTGATCACCAATCCGACCACCGGCCGGGTGGTGAGTTACGACGTGCAGGGAGTAAAAGGGGAAATCGTAATCGTGGAAGTACGTGATCAAGTTGCCTATGGAATCAAAACGTCAAAATTCGATCTGCTCGTCGGGGACGTAGTCCGTCCATCCAGTTGACTGCGGTGATAAAAATGCGTTAGACTTATGGCACTATGTTCACGCGCACTGCGGTTGTAACGCTTATTATCATCGGCGCTTTCTCATTGGCGCTGGTTGCAACCGGAATTGATGCCGTGTGCGTTACTATCAGTTTACCGTTTGGCAATACCCCGCTGTTGATAGGAATCACAATTCGAGAGCAGTTTTCGTTTGGATACGGAGTATCCACTCTGGTTATCTCCCCGCGCGGCAAAACGTTGATTCTCCTCGGTGCAGAGTTCCCGCTCGGCAACAATGGCAGCTACCTGCGGCTAGACGGAGGAATTTCGTATTTCGACATGTCGGCGCGGTTCCCGTCTCCGGTGTTCGGAGGCGGACTTGTATACCGCATTCCGGCGCACGGTATTCAGTTCGGAGTGATCGGTGAATTTCTCTATCCGTTTGCCCTCAGCCCGCCTATGTTCAGTTTGGAGGGAGGGTGGAGTCGGTGAAGCTATTCGGCACGGACGGGGTGCGGGGCGCTGCTAATAGCGACCTTACCCCCGAGCTTGCAGTATCGCTGGCACGGGCGGCGGTAGCCACCATTGTCCCCTCCGGCGGACTGGTGATCATCGGCCGCGATACGCGGGAAAGCGGACCGATGCTAGAGGGAGCACTCGCCGCTGGATTCGCCGCTGCCGGCGTTGACGTGCTCCTGGCGGGCGTGATTCCCACCCCGGCAATCTCGTTTCTGATCAAGGATGAACGCGCTGCGCTCGGCGCGGTGATCTCTGCGTCCCATAACCCACCCGGGGACAACGGGATTAAGTTCTTCGACCATGCCGGCATGAAGCTCGCCGTCGCTCAAGAAGAGAAAATCGAACATGCGATCGCTGCCTCCATCCCGCCCGGGGGTCGTGTGGGAAAGATCATCCCACTCGACGCGGCAGCGACGCGGTACGCCGCGTTTCTCATCGGCACAATCGAGTCGGAAGACGTCGACCTCGGCGGCACTCGCATCGTAGTCGACTGTGCATACGGGGCAACTGGCGCGATCGCTCCCCGCGTGCTACGCCACTTCAATGCTGACGTGATCGAACTCAACACCGCTCCGGACGGGTGGCGCATCAACCAAAACTGTGGCTCCACCCATCTCGAATCCGTGCGCGCGGCGGTGCGTGACCACAACGCCAATCTTGGGATCGCGTTTGATGGCGATGGCGACCGCGTGCTTCTGGCGGGCCCGGACGGAAGCATAATTGACGGCGATCGCATGATGGGAATCGCCGCTCTCCACCTGCACCGCTCTGACCAACTTGTCCCTCCGATCGTCGTCGCCACCGTGATGAGCAACCTCGGGCTGGAAAAACGGCTGGTTACAGAGGGTATCGAGCTTGTGCGTACGCCGGTCGGCGATCGCCATGTGGCGTGGGAAATGCGAACGCGTGGCGCCCGTCTCGGCGGCGAACAGTCCGGACACATTATCTTTTCCGAACATTCTCCCACCGGAGACGGAATCCTGACCGCGGTGAAACTGCTCGAGATCGCTCACATCAACCAAACACCATTGCCGCACCTGGCACGGGAAATTCCGATCCTTCCCCAGACACTACGCAATGTACCCGCCCGTGATCCGGCGTGGGTGGCCACGCATGACGAGGTACGCAACGCCATCGCCCGGGAACAATCACAGCTTGCCGACGGCGGACGGATCCTGGTGCGCCCGTCCGGGACGCAACCAGTGGTACGGGTGATGGTCGAGGCTGCCGACATGGACATCTGTACTGCGACCGTGGATCGGCTCGCCGCTATAATCGGCCGCGTCGCTCAATCCGTGAACGGATAAGCCAATATCGGCTGCCGTACCGCCCGCGTTTGGTCGAGGCGCCGCACCGGGATATTAACAGGGGCGTTGTGCAATAGCTCCGGATTCTCCTTCGCTTCACGGGCGATCTGCTCCATCGCGGCGGCAAATTGATCGAGCGTCTCTTTACCTTCTGTCTCCGTGGGCTCAATCATCAGCGCCTCATGCACAATGAGTGGGAAGTAAATCGTCGGTGGGTGAAACCCATAGTCGAGCAACCGCTTGGCGATATCAAGAGTGGTGACGCCGTTTCCCACCCCTTTCCCGGACAACACGAACTCGTGCTTGCACAGCCGATCGTACGGCAAGGGATAGACACGCTTCAGCAGCGTCTGGAGGTAATTCGCGTTCAATACCGCATTCTCGCTCACCGCCCGCATCCCCGCGTCACCAAGCTGGAGCAGGTACGCGTACGCCTTGAGCGCCACTCCGAAATTCCCGTAAAACGAGTGCATGCTCCCGATCGAGCGCGGATAGTCCCAATCAAACTGATAGGACCCATCTCGATGTACCACACGCGGCACCGGCAGGAACGGAACGAGCGCCTCCGCCACTGCTACTGGACCGGATCCTGGACCACCGCCGCCGTGAGGAGTGGATAGCGTCTTGTGGAGATTGAAGTGGAACACGTCCGCCCCCATATCACCCGGACGGGCACGGCCGATGTACGCGTTGAGATTCGCCCCATCGAAGTAACACAATCCGCCGGCGCGATGCACGTGATCCGTTATCTCCAAGATCCGTTCCTCGAAGATTCCAAGCGTGTTGGGCACAGTGAGCATGATCCCGGCAACAGTGTCGTCAAGGACGCTGTCCAGGGCAGCCAAGTCAACCATTCCATCCGGACCGGATTTGATCTCCCGCACCGTAAATCCGGCAATCGTTGCCGACGCCGGATTGGTACCGTGCGCTGAGTCGGGAAGGAGAATGTACTTCCGATTGCTGTCACCCCGATCTTCGAAATAGCGGCGGATGAGGAACATCCCCGTCAGTTCCCCGTGTGCTCCCGCCGCCGGTTGCAGAGTGGCCGCTGCCAATCCGGCGATGTGGGCGAGAATCCGCTCCATTTCATAGAGCAACTGCAGCGATCCCTGAACGTGACTCGTGTCAGCAAGTGGATGCGCAACCGCAAACCGCGGCAGGCGGGCGAGATCCTCGTTCAGCTTGGGGTTGTACTTCATGGTGCAGCTGCCCAATGGATATATTCCATCGTCGATTCCGTAGTTGAGCTTGGAAAGATGCATGTAGTGGCGGACCACTTCCGGCTCGGGCACGTTAGGGATGCGAGGAGCAACCTTGCGTTTCAGATCAGGTGGAATCAACTCCGCCGTGGCGTGCGGTGTATCCGCGGGCGGGAATAATCCGCCGACACGTTCGTGGCCCTTACGGTCAAAAATCGTGGTTATCATTGTAGCGCCTCCAGTCGGTTGGCCAACCGATCGAGCTGGGCACGCGTCCGTTTCTCGGTAACAGCGAACGCAATCGCGTTATTCACTCCCAGGGACGCAAGAATGCGAGGATCGGCAACATCGATTCCATCTTCCTGCAGGGCCGATCGCACTGCCTGGGGATCGCCGGGGACGTGAATTACGAACTCGTTGAAAAACGGCGCGGAGAACGCGAGTTCGTATCCGGGGATGGCGGCGATGCGGGCCGCGAGGTAATGTGCCTTCTCCATATTTAATTGCGCCACTTCCTGCAGCCCGTCCGCACCGAGAGTAGCGAGGTACACAGTGGCAGTAAGGGCGGATAGCTGTGCGTTGGTGCAGATATTCGAAGTGGCGCGAGCACGGCGGATGTGTTGTTCACGCGTTTGCATCGTCATTGTGTACCCGACGTTCCCGGCGGCGTCGACGGTGCGCCCGACAATCCGTCCCGGCATCATTCGAATGTAACGCATCCGCGTTGCAAATAACCCCAGCCCCGGACCGCCGAACGACATGGGAATCCCCAACGGCTGTCCCTCTCCGGTCACGATATCGGCACCAAACTCGCCCGGAGGAGCGATGACCCCCAGTGAAAGCGGATTCACTGATACGATCAGGAACGCATCACCGATGGCGTCCTTCAGACCGGCAAGGTCTTCTAATGCCCCAAATGCATTTGGGGTTTGGACGATCAACCCGGACAGACCCGCTGGAATTGCCGCTCGATCGATGCGCCCATCAGCCATGTACGGCACTTCCACGACATCGATTCCCGCCGCCCATGTGTAGGTATCAACCACACGGCGATGGTGGGGAAAAACCGCGCGGGCGATCCCGATTTTACCAGCGCCGACCCCCCGCTCCGCCATCAGCGCAGCCTCGGCGAGCGCCGTCCCGCCGTCGTACATTGACGCGTTCGCCACCTCCATCCCAAACAGCTCGCACACCATCGTCTGAAACTCGAACATCGTCGTCAGGGTGCCCTGGCTCGCCTCGGGTTGATACGGGGTGTACGCAGTATAGAACTCGGACCGCGAAATCACGTGCCCAACCACACTTGGGATGTAGTGGTCGTACATGCCGCCACCGAGAAACGGGATCACCGCGTGCGGATCCGCGTTGCGCAACGACAGTTCCTCAACTGCCTCTCGGACCTCGAGCTCGCTCTTCTCCCCCATCCCCAGCGGGCGGTAGCGGTTCTTCACCTCCGGCGGGATGTCGACAAACAGGTCATCGATCGAATCGACCCCGATCGCCGCCAGCATCGCACGGCGGTCGGCAGCGGTGTTAACAATATAGCGCATCGCGGGTCACTCCGCGGCGATAAGCTTCTCGTATGCAGCGGCATCGAGGAGGGAATCGATTTCCTTCGGGTCATCGGGCTTGATCATAACGATCCAGCCCTCTCCGTGCGGATCCGCGTTAATCGTTTCCGGTGCCGCCTCCAACGCCGTGTTCACCGTGGTTATCTCGCCGGACACCGGCGCGTACACGTCGCTCACCGACTTCACCGATTCGACGGTAGCAACGGTCTCGCCCCGGTTGACCTTTGTTCCCACCGCCGGGAGCTCGGCGAACACGATATCACCCAGCTGTTGCTGCGCGTAATCTGTAATTCCCAGTTTGATCTGGTCTCCTTCAACGTGAATCCACTCATGCTGTTCAGTGTAACGATAATCGGTTGGATAGGCCATTCTCCCTCCTCCGGTTAAATGTGGTCGGCGCGATTATACGCATTACGCACGGGCGCGAACAACGAATTCTAAAACGGCGGCCCTTCC
>WFSM01000081.1 GCA_015485945.1 Candidatus Bipolaricaulota bacterium
CAGCCGATCTGCCAGCCGTTCGATTGCCTTTGCCTCTCCCTTTACTGCAATAAACTCGAGGCAGTTGGTGATGTCTAAGTGAATATGCGTACTGGCGATTACTTGCGGCAGGGCGTGGTGTTGAATCTTTGTGAGCGCTTCACCGATGCCAGGGCGATGGTGGTCGTAGAGGAGGGTGATCACTCCTGCCACTTCCTCGCCTTCTTCCCATTCCTGATGCACAAGCTGACGGCGAATCGCGTCGCGGATTGCTTCAGACCGGTTTTCGTATCCACGCGTTTGGATCAATGTGTCAAACGCGGTTAGGAGATCCTGTTCGATCGATATACTGAACCTGACGAGTTTTCCCATTGTTCTCCGGTAACACCTTTTTAAATTTTGTAACACGGAAACTATACCGCGTAAACTCGGAGTTTCAATGTGGGGTTTGCACCGCCCCCGGCACGCGCGGTATAGTACCTCCACTATGGAAGTATTTGGAGAAGCATTTGGGTGCGATAAACCGCTGATTGGAATGATTCATCTCCCTCCTCTTCCCGGTAGCCCACGCTATACGGGTGAGGGAATGGCCGCGATTATCACTGCTGCCCGGCGTGATTTGCACGCGTTGGAAGATGGGGGCGCTGATGGGGCGATCATCGAGAACATGTTCGACACGCCGTTCGCTAAGCAGGCCCCCAAGGAGACCATTGCCGCGATGACAGTGGTGGTGCAGGATATGGTGCGTGAAGCACGCATTCCGATCGGAGTGAACGTGCTTCGCAACGATGGAGTAGCTGCGCTCGCCATCGCTGCCGCCACCGGCGCCAAGTTCATCCGGGTAAACGTTTTTTGTGGAGTGGCGTTTACCGACCAGGGGATAATTGAAGGAGAAGCGCGACAACTGATCGAACTCCGTGTTCGTCTCGGGGCTGACGTGAAGATCCTTGCTGACGTACACGTCAAACACGCCGCGCACTTGACCACAATTGAGGAAGCGGCCCTTGACGCGACTCGCAACGGACCAGACGGGTTAATTGTCACCGGGATCGGCACCGGCAAGCGCACTCCACCGGAGAAACTACAGGCGGTGAAACAGGTTACGGATCTGCCGGTGTTTGTTGGAAGTGGTGTGCGGATCGATAATCTCGCCACCTACCACGGCGCCGATGGGTTCATCGTCGGTACTTGCCTCAAGGAAGATGGTCAGCTTAATGGGCCGATCGATCCCAAGAAAGTGCGTGCCCTCGCCGAGGCGGTCGCTGGTCTGCGTACCGCGAAATGACCCGCATCGTCGTCCTTGGCGATCTCAATCTCGATATCTCCGTGCCCGTTCCCGACAGGCTTATTCTCGGAGGTGAATTTCGTACTGAAATCCTGAGCACACCTGGAGGCGCGGCCGCTAACTTTGCCTGCACCGCTGCTCGCCTGGGGGCGGAAGTAGCGTTCATCGGATGTGCGGGCACCGATCCGGTTGGAGATAGCCTCGTTGCCGAACTGAAAAAGATTAAGGTCGAAACGCACGTTAAACGAGTCGCCCTCCCCACGGGAACAGTTATTGCCCTCACCGATGGAGCGGAGCGGACGATGCTGTGCTCGCGCGGGGCAAACGACGGGCTCGATGCTATGTTTATCAATCCATCATGGTTCGACGGCGCCCGTCATCTTCATCTCTCCGGCTACGCAGTCATTTCTTCTGGGCAGACAGCGGCGGCAAGACGCGCGCTGGAAATAGCAAAAAACGCCGGTATGTCCATCTCCCTTACTGCTCCCCCGCCAAACCTGATCCAAAATTTCGGGGTTGAAGACTTCTTCGCGGCCAGCGCTCCGGTCGACTGGTTGTTCCTTAACTACGCTGAAGGGCATGCTATTACCGGGGCGGAGGCATCGGAGGATATCGTGGAGATTCTCTCGCGCAGGTTCACCCTCGGTGCCCTCACCCGCGGTAGCGAAGGCAGCCTCGCTTGGGAACGGGAAATTCGCGACCGTGGTACAACGGAGCCGCTCACTGGCGTCGATACGACCGGTGCCGGCGACGCGTTTGCTGCTGGGTTCGTGACTGATTACCTGGTGCATCGCGATCTGAACCGCGCGAATCAGCGCGGTATCCGCACCGCACATTCCCTCTTGCACCGCCGGTTCTCCCCGGTATAATATCCCCCTGTCGTTGATCACCTGTATTTCTTGACAGTGAATCCTGTAGGTGATAGAATTGATGTTTGTGCAGCGGCGCTGCACGTTGGATCCGGTCATTGACAAGTGAATAGAGTGTGTGCCATACAAGCGCAGTAAGGGCAAATGGTGGACACCTTGGCAGCTGGAAGCGATG
>WFSM01000082.1 GCA_015485945.1 Candidatus Bipolaricaulota bacterium
ACCTGGCTTCCATCTGTTTTACAACTCGTCAAGCCGTATTTTACCCCAGCAGATATTGAGAAAGGAGCTCGCTGGAACTCAGAAATTGCGAAGGAACTTGAATCGTCTGAGATAGGGATTCTTTGCATCACTCGCGATAACTTGCATAGCGATTGGGTCATGTTTGAAGCAGGCGCGCTGTCAAAGAGCTTAGATAAAAGCTATGTTTGCCCCGTTCTTTTTGATATCCACAGCACCGATCTAGCTGGTCCACTGAGACAATTTCAGACAACAGAGTTTAAGAAAGAGGATTTCCTAAAACTCATAGGCGTTATCAACAACAAACTAGGGGAAAACAAACTACCACCAAAGACGTTGGACTCCGTGTTTGAGAAATGGTGGCCCGAGTTGGAAGCCCAAATCTCTCAGATTATCAGTGATTCTAATCAAGACAACGCTAGACCTATTCGTTCTGATCGCGAGCTACTCGAAGAGATACTTGAGCTTACCCGAATGTCTACACGCACATCTCGAGTATCCTATATCGCCCCTGCCGCGGTTGCTCATTTGCTTCGTGAGTTCATTGCTGTTCACAACGAGAATCAAGCTGAAAGAGGAGACTACCAAGATACACTCAATCATTTGTTGAATATGAAGAAATCCATTGACTATCTTATACTTCGTACTAGGCCTACTTCTGCGCTTAATGAACTTATCGAACAATACAATGCTTTGTCCTTCGAGTGCGAAAAACCAGAAACAGCCGAATCCGATGAGCCGGACGATGTGCCTTTCTAAGAGCCGATAGCAGTGGGACAGCTTCATTTCTTATCAGTAGAGCTGCATCTCCCCTAAAGCCACTGGAACCTGTTGATCTACTTCAACGCCTCTTCCTTCTGAAATGCCCGGTACGGGGAGAGGATATCGAGGATCTCTTGATCTTCGGGGGAGAGTTCGTCTTGGGTGACCATTCGGGCGATGAGCTCGCCGAGTCCGGGACCGAGCATGAACCCCTGGCCGCACATCCCGATCGCCATCAGGTACCCCTCCACCTCGCGCGACCAGCCGACGAGTGGCGAGCCGTCCGGCGACATCGGGTACAACCCGCGCCAGGTCCGGCGCACCCGCAGGTTCAATAGCCGCGGCATCAGCCCCACCATGCGGCGGGAGACCAGCGGCAAAAACGCGCTCGTCTCGCGTCGGTCGAACCCGGGGATCGGCGGGTCCGGGGTAATACAGAACACGACCTGGCCAGTCTTGTGCTGGAAGAAGTAGTAGTTCGCCGAGCCGGGCGCAGGCCGGATGTCGACCACCATCGGGGAGAGAAACGGGGCAACCGGTTCGGTGATCCCGCCCTCGTGGGAGTCGGGCCGCACCGGATGCGTGAGCCCAACGAGCTTGCCCACCTCGGCCGCCCACGCGCCGGCGGCGTTCACCACCACCCGCGTCTCATAAGCCCCCTTATCAGTGCGCACCGCGCGCACCCGGCCTTCGGGTGCGTCGATCTCGATCACCTGCTCGCGGAATCGGAACTCGGCGCCGGCGTTTACTGCCTCGTCGTACATCACGTAGTTGAGGAGAAGCGGCGAGCAGTGGCCGTCGTCGGGGGAGAACGTCCCGCCGATCAGCCCGTCCGGATTGAGCGCGGGGATGATCTCGAGGAGTTCCTCCTTGTCGTACCAGTCGATGTTCAGGCCGTAGCGATGCTGCGTCTCAAGGAGGGTCTTCAGGGTGGATTCCTCGGTCTCGCGGTAGGCGACGAACGAGTACCCGCCCTTGACCCATTCGATATTATGCCCGTAGGTCTCCTCCCACGTGGAGACGATCTCGAGCGATCGCAGTCCTAACCGGATCTTCGCCGGATCGGAGTGGGTCGCCCTGATTCCGCCGATCGCCGCTTTGTTCGATCCCTGGCCGAAGCTCGCGAACCGGTCGAGGACGAGGACTTTCACCCCGGCGCGGGCCAGTGCCCATGCCGCAGGCACCCCGACGCTGCCGGCACCGATCACGATAACGTCGTAGTTGTTATTCATGGCGGGCCTCCTCCGCTCCGGCGAAAGTCTTAAACGGAACCTCGATGAACAGCGGCCGCTTTACTGGCCCCTCGACCTCGGAGAGGGGTACCCCTTCTTCGCGGGAGATGCGGCGAATCAAGCTGGTACAGGTCTTGCCCCCGCACGCCCCCATCCCGGCGCGGGTCACCGCCTTGATCGCATTCATGTCGCGGTACCCGGCCCGGATCAGGGCCCGGATCTCACCCGCGGTCACGCGCTCGCAGCGGCACACGATCGTGTCGTCCTCCAACCGCTCGATCGTCTCGGGGAGAGGTTTGCCGATATCGGGCGACTGCACCCTGATCCCAGCGATCCGCTTGGCGTAATCCCGCGGGGCCCGGAGTTGCACGAGGCTCGTGCCCGGATTGGCCGGATTGGCGCGGACCCCGATCACCTCCGCGGTCCCCAGCACCTCGCCCGCGGTGGCAAGGACGGTCACCTCGTCTCCCGCGGTCAGGGTCTCCGGGGAGAACTCGTAGGCAAGGGTGACGGTCGGGCGGTCCGGATCCTTGCGGTAATCGACGAGCGTGATTGCCAGCCCGGGACAGATCGCGACGCAGTTGGCACAGCCGATGCATGACTTTCCGACCTTCGCTGCGATGTACTCCGGCCGCTTCCTGATATCGTCGGGGTCGATCCTGATCAGCCCGAGGGGACACACCGCGGAGCATGGGTTACACGGGATTTCCTGCTGGCAGTGGAACACCGGGAACACGCCCTCCTCCTGGGCGGGGATTTCCTCAGGGTAAACCTTGCCCGGCTTGGACTTGAGGATCGCGGCGGTGCGTGCCCAATCGGCCGGGACTTCTTCCTGCTCCGCCCCTAACGCGCGGGCGATCTCCACCCCCTTGATCTTCCCGGTGAAGATGGCGGCCGACGCCTCGGCGATCTCCTCGGCATCGCCGGCAGCGAAGGCGGTAAACCCGAACTCGACCGCCTTGTCGTAGAATTCGTTCACCGGTTCGAGCCCGACCGCGATCAGCACAGTGTCGCAGGCGAACGATTTTTCGGTGCCGGGGATGGGGCGGAAGTTCTCGTCGACCTTAGCGATCGTCACCGACTCCACCTGATCGGTGCCGTTGGCCGACAGGATGGTGTGCGACGTGTAGATCGGGACGCCCATCCGGGCGAGCTTGTCGCGGTGCACCTTGTACCCGCCGCACTCGGGCAGCGCCTCGACCAACCCGACGACCGCGATCCCAGCCTGGAGGGCGTGGTAGCCCGCGATCAGCCCGACGTTTCCGCCGCCGACGATGAACAGCCGGTCGGCGGCCCGGACGAGGTCGCGGTTCACCAGGGTCTGGAACGCGCCCGCTCCGTACACCCCGGGGAGGGTGTTCCCCCGGAACACAAGCGATTTCTCCCGCGCGCCGGTGGTGACGAGGAGGACCTCCG
>WFSM01000083.1 GCA_015485945.1 Candidatus Bipolaricaulota bacterium
ATCCCTACACCTGGTCCATCGGTGAGGTCACCCACGGTTCAGCGGTGAAGTACTACCTTACCGCCACTGTCATCGGTTGCGACGACCTCACTAACCAGGCGAGCTACGCCTGGGGTTGCGGTAGCTGTACTAATACAGGCACGGCATCTGCATCGATCGCTCTCATTCTTAAGGAGCCGGATATTTCTTACACGGTCAGTCCAAGTCCGATCACGATCGACTACTGCGCGGGGAGCCCGGTTACTGTGACCGTGACCAACGGGAATCCGACCAGCCCTGATTCCAACGTTGGTACGGCACACGGATTCACTCTCACCATGGATGGTCTCCCCAGCGATTACCAGGTAACAAATGTCAGTGGAGCGAGTTACGATTCAAGCACCGGTACGTTCACTGTCGGGGATATTGCCGCCAATACGCGGGTGCAGTTCAGCTTCGATCTTGCCGTTGGTAGCGGCGTTTGTTCACCCGCAGCGAGTGGGACGCTTCTGTTTACCCCGTACTACGAAAACGACTGCGGCAAAGGGTACTCCCCTCCTGTGACCATCGACTCGTTCTCCCTCACCGGTAAACCGACGATCTCAATCACTAAGACCGGCCAACGCGCGGTCGATGTCGGCGAGACGGACATCGCGTACACCCTCACTGTCCACTACGAGGGGCCGGATAACCAGACGCTGACCATCGTGGATGACTATCCCGATGCCAATGATACGCCGAACGGTTGGGGAAACTTCACTGTGGCCGATGCGGCTGGCGGGACGGACGATGGTGACAAAATCACGTGGACGCACACGTTTAACAACGGTGATACCTGGACGGCGACGATCAAACTGAACGCCCCGACCGATCCGTGTGCCGGGGGGAACGAGTATACGAACGTTCTCTCCATTTCGCCCACCGCCATCTCAGACTGCAACGGGTGCACGATCCCGATCACCGATAACGGAAGTTTCAAAATCTTCGTGAACAACAATACGGAGCAGGCGATCACCGATCACACTAAAACAGTTACCTATCTAAACATCAATTCCAACGGGGTGTATACAGATGCCAGCTCTGCTGAGGATTGCACTGACATTCAGTACACAACAAGCGTCACGTTCAACAGCGGAACAGCAGCACCGGGGGCGTGGAGCGGGATCGTCTTCCGCGATGACATGGACGGCGGCCAGACCTACGTTTCGCTTGATTCAGTGGATGTAAACGGGACAGACTATACAAGCGCGGTCAGTGTGACGAACACCTCTGGATACATGGAGATCGATCTCTCCGGCTTGGATGGCACGGCGGCCCCCAAACCTAACTCCGGCGCCGTAGTGGCAATTACGTACACCTTCCACGCCCCGGGTAACTTCGCGGGCAGTTTCATCGATTGGTCGCATCTCACCGTTCCCGGTTACCCGGTGGGAACGTGTGGAACAACAGACAGCACATACGACCAGGGAGTGGATGTGTCGATTGGAGAGTCCGCCCTGGGCATTAACCTCTCCGGCCCGCAGATTATCGATAAATGCGGCACCTACACGTACAAGATTACCATTTCCAAGGGAGTCTTTCAGGGGTACGACGCGCTTGTCACCTTTGACACACACGGGAACTATACCTACATCTCTGGGTCCACTGCCTTCTCCGGATTCACCGATGAAGACGGCGTGACTATCAACTCGTTCGAGCCAACAGTGAATGGGAACGAACTGTCCTGGGATCTTGGCGACCTCTCCTCTGCTGGCACGATCCAGATACAATTGCGCAAGTGCTGTGCGCCGGCGGACACGAGCTATTCCGCCACCGTGGCCTACAACGACAACTGCACCAACCAGCCCGACGGCAGCGTCACCAGTCGTAGCGGGAGCGCATCCGCCTCCGGAGCGGCCGATTACCTCGCAGCAGCGCATCTACGTGTCGTCGTCGAACCTGAATCCTACTTTACGGTGAGCGGTTATCCGCAGTTTAAGGTATATTTGCTCAACACCGGCGACGGCGCGGCCTACGACGCTGATCTCACCCTCGCGTTCAACGGTCCGTTCGTCTACCGGGCGTACACGAGCTCCGAGGTCACGCCAACGAGCTTCACGGGAAGTTCGGGAGATACAAGCGTTACCTGGCATTACGATGAGATTCCGGCCGGGCAGAAGTCTGTCCTGATAGTAACCGGGGAACTCATCGGTTGTGGAGCAGCGTCGGTCGATGCATCGGCCACCTGGGGATGCTGCTCGCAGGAGACTGATTGTCAATCCGACCTCCCTGTCACTGATACGATGACGCTACAGTACCCATCATCCGACGTGGTCGTGGTCGGCCATACGATGACCCCAAATCTGCTCGACTACTGTGGCGATCCCGTGACGTTCACCATCACCGCGAAGAACTACGGGCCAGCGGTCGCCTATCACCCCTGGCTCCAGGAGGCCCTGGCCGATGGACTGTCGTATATCTCCGGAACAGCGGAGTACTCCCTGGACAATGGATCCACCTGGAGCGCCTTCCCGGGAGGATATACCGACTACAGCGGTCAGGTGCTGAAGTGGAACTTTGCCGATCCCAACGGTGATGGAGATACCTCCGACCACCTGCTCGCCACCACTGATGGCTACGGAAATTACGTGTTGGCAAGCGGGGGGACGATCTCCATCCGCTTCCAGGCCAAGATTGCTGACTGCAGTGCCGCTGCGACATTCGCCAGTGGCAACAAATATAACGATGCCACGGCAAACTACGATCCGCCCTGCAACCACACCAACACCGGCGCTCCTGAATCGTCATCTTCGGTGAACCGCCTCGCCGTTGCAGCCGCTCAACCGCACGTCAAGATCACCGTGTGGGGAGAAAACACCACTAAAGGAACCGCGTACACACAGGGGACGGTCAATGCTGAATCCGGCGACACCGTGGTGTGGAAGATCAGGATCGAAAACGACGGTGACTACCGTGCCAAGCAGATCAATCTGAGCGACGTCCTCCCGAGCAACGTCACCTATTCTTCCTGGGCCCAGGTAAGCACGGAGAGTGGTGTGAACCTGGCGTTCGACGGAGGGAGCGGAACGAGCAGCGCTCCACTGGCCTGGCATGTGGACAACACTGACGAAGGGCTCGATATCGGCCAAGCATCTACGATCGAGATCACAACCACGGTCAATAGTTGTACCAGCGTGACCACGAACACTGCTACCACAACATGGGGCTGCTGCAGCAGCGATCAGGGCTCCGATAGCGACGCAGTGGACCTGAAGACGCAGCTCGCTCCGTCCGATCTGGCGGTCACAGTTAACGCGGGTAACTTCTCCACCTGCGGTGGCGATGTGACGATCCAGATTACCAACAACGATCCGTTCCACACCGCCTACCACTTTCACATTACGGATACGCTCCCCACTTCCAGTGGAACGTACGCCTGGGTATACGATCCGTCGAACGGGGGAGCACAGATTACGAGCTCCGCTGCGGGGCACACGTTCACCTCAAGTGAGCCGGTCCTATCGGCGAACGGCACGGTTCTAGAGTGGATGAATACAAGTGATGGCGGAAATATAACAACCGGAAACGCTTACATTGCCCCTGGTGAAACGCTCACCATCACGTTCCATGTCAAGGCGTCGGGGAACTACTGCGACACCAGCTTCGAAAATGACTCTGCCAATCCGGATGTAGGGACTATCCCCACCGACAATAACCTGGTCGACCTCAGTTATGAGGATTCGTGCGGAAACACGCTCTCATATCCGCAGGTGGAGACCGTGGTTAATCCGGTGCAACCGGACGTAGACATCGTATCGGTCGTTTCCACCCCGCCGCTGGGAATGACTGGAGGCACGCTCCACTGGGAGATTACCCTGAAGAACAACGGTGATGGCACCGCGGCGAACGTAACGTTGGAATCGCTGTTTGGAAGTGGATTTGATAACACAAGCGTGACGAATATCACTCCTACCGGGAGCTGGAGCTCGGGCACGAACACCGTCACCTGGTCGGGGATCACCCTCGCCCCGGGAGCAGAAGCAACCTTCAGCTACGATGTGGTGATCAGCGGTGCGGGCGCATTGACCAACACCGCCACCGTCATCGGTGTGTGCCTCGATGCCGCCGTAGACACCGTATGCGATCATTCCTACGACCAACTCATCGGCCAAGCAGCCGGAATAGACTTCGACAAGGCGATCACGAACATACCCACACCCGGGACGGTTGCTGGGGACGGAAAATCCGGCCAGGCGACGATCGGAAACGTGATCACTTATCGTATCCACGCAAGCTACCTCGGCAATGGGACGTACGCGAACACGACGATCACCGACGAACTGCCAGGCGGCCTCGAGTTTGTCGATCAATCAGTGACTCAGACCCCATCATCGGTAAGCGCTTCCTTCGCCCAAAGCGGCAATGTCCTTACGTGGACGTTGGGGAGCGGTTCGCCGCCGAGCTTTACCGACCACGTCGACGTGACAATCACCGTACGGGCGCGGGTCAAAGATACATCAGAAAACGTGTGGAACCCGGCAACAGCGCTCGCCAACACCGCCTACACCGACTTTACCCTAAACGGTGTCACCTACACTCATACTGATTCTGATTACGGGAGCAAGATCACCGCGACGAACACGATCACCGTGATCGAGCCGTGGGTCGCCGCTGATAGCAACTACACGAAGACATCGAGCCCAGCGTGCGACACACCCGATCATCAAGGAACGCCGGTGCAGGCAAATGACACGATCGACTACACGTTCACCGCCAAGAACACGGGCACGAGCCCGGCGTACGACCTCGTGTTTGTGGATACGATCCCGGTTGGGATACGTGACGCAGCACCGAGTGTGACAAATGTTACTGTTGGCTCGCGGACACTCGCTGCTGGTACTGACTACACCACAAACTGGGACTCCGCAACCGGAACGTTCACCGTGACGCTGCAGAACACAACTGCCGCCGCGATACAGCCCGGTGAGATTCTGACGATCGCTTACCAGGGAACGGTTGACGCCGGCGTGGGCGCGGGCGCGTATCTGGACAACGCCGCCCGTGTCGATTCTTACACCTCGCTTCCGGGGACGCCCACGTCACCTGAGGGCCCGGAGCGCACGTACGGTAACAGCGTGGGTGCGGGGAACTACGGTTATATCAGTGATGTCGTCTGCTACCACCATACCGCGACGCTTCCCGGGAACACCAAGACCGTGTCCGCGCAAATCACTGCGCCGAGCGGCGCCCAGACCGCGGGGTACGCTCAGGTCGGTGAGCCGCTCACCTACACGATAACGATCACCATCCCCGCTGGCACCACTGCCTACGATATGTCGTTCTCCGACATTACTCCCGATGGCATCACCGTAACTGGGGTAAGTTGTGCTGTCGCCGGAACTACCACCGGGACCACGAGTTATTTCGAAAACGCCGATGGGACGACGGATGTATCCGTCTCCGATATCGGAGATGTCTCCGGTGGGAGCACGGTCCTCGTCACGATCTCCGGCACGGTCGACAAGAACTTCTCATCAGCGAACGCGGGCGATGTGAACGCAAACGGGATCGTCGATCGCGGTGACATACTGCAAAACGGGGCGAGCTACGCGTGGGACACGGTGAACAGTGATGATAGTACACGCATAGTAGTGGATTCAAACGAAGTGCACACCACGATCGTCGAGCCGCAACTTGCCATCACCAAAACGAGCGATGACTCCGATGGAGTTGTCGTTCAGGGCCAGAGCGTGACCTACACAATCACCGTCGCCAACACCGATTCTACTGGCATCGCCTACGACCCCGTGGTGAGCGATGTCGTCCCGCAGGAGCTGCGTCCCCCGACGGTGGATACGGTGACGTTGAACGGGACGGCGCTCGCCACGAGCGATTACGACTATGCCTATAATTCATCCACCGGTGCGATGCAATTCTCGTTTACCCATGCGGGGAACGACGCGATTGCCGCGGGCGACGCGCTTGTCATCACCTACCACGCCACCGTACCCACCGACATCGGGGCGGGGCGCGCTGGGAGCCGGGCGTTGGTGAACAACGCCAACGCGATCGGATACTCACTTCCCAGTGGGACGAACGATGCCGGGCGGCGTGAGTACAGCTGCGGGCCAGCTCAGCTTCCGTTGACCACTCCCCTTGCCCAGATCACTAAGTCCCAGTCGCCATCCGACGGTTCGACGGTGGACTCCGGCGACACGATCACCTACACGCTTACCTTGCCCGACCCAACCGTGCAGGCGACGCTGTACGATGTATCAGTGGCGGACGAGGTTCCCGATGGTCTGAGCGTGACGAACGTTACGTTGAGCGGCGGCCAGACGCCGTCTTACACTGTCGCCGGACGTACCGTAACCGCGGCGTTCGCCCAGGTCGATCCTGGTGATCAAGCGACAATCACCGTCGCTTGCCAGGTGAACGCAACGTTCGACAGCGGAAGCGCGATCGCGCTCGGGCACGCGTTTGTGAACCAAGCAACTCTCGATTGGTACGACGCAGCAAGCACTGACCCGAACCGGCGCGATCATGTCACGGCGTCAAACACAGTGACCGCCTACTTTAAGGGTGCAGTAATCACTCTCACCCCGAACCATACATCCGCGACCTTCCTCGGCAGCGTGGTGATCTACCGCCACGTCCTGGAAAACCGGGGAAGCGAGAGCGACACCGTTACCCTGACCTACGGACCGTCGAGCCAGGGCTGGAGCTGGGTTCTCTACAGCGGTGATGGCAATGGGAACATCACCGGCTCGCCGCTCGCAAACGGCGGTACGCTGGCGATCGCCGCTGGGGGACGACAGGAGCTGATCATACGCGCGTTCGTCCCGGCAGATACTCCGGATGGGACGACTGACGTCATCGACCTCAGCGCCCATGGGACGAATAGCACCGTTTCGGTCACCGACATCACGACCGTGCATCAGGGGAAGATGCAACTTGTCAAGGAGGAGAGCGTCGATGGCGGGACAACGTGGCACACTAGCGTGCAGGCAAAACCGGGAGACAGGGTGACATTTCGCCTGCTCTTCACCAACATCAGTACGGTCGAACTGTCTCATGTCAGAGTGATCGATGCGATCCCCGCGCACACGCGGTACGTGGGGGGGAGCGCCGCGACGGGAAACAATGGCACGTATACCATCTATTATTCAACGGATGGCGGGGTCAGTTGGACAACGAGCGAACCAGCGCCAGGTGATGTTACCTACATCAAGTGGATATACACAGGTAACGGCGGGAACGTCGCTCCCGGTGAGTCCCACTACGTGACCTATAAGGTGGACCTGAAGTGAAAAACTCTAACGTTGCAGACAAACGCTACGCCAGCTTTCGTAGCGTCGGAGTTTATCTCCGACGTTTAGGGCGCAAATTGTCTTTAGAAGGCATTTCCCTTGCGCTGATCACCGTGGTCATCCTTCTTCTATCATCAAGTGCTGTCCTGGCCATAACACCAGCCGGTACACAGATCGTGAACCAGGGGACGATCCTCTATCGTGATCCAGCGGGAAACGAATACACCACTACCTCCAATCAGGTTGTGATCGAAGTCCTGCCCGTGTACGGCCTCTCCATCCTCCCAAACGGCACCGCCGCATCGCCTGGCCAGTCCCAAGACGCCGTCGCCGGACAATGGGTCTACTTCCCCTACACCCTGACCAACACGGGAAACACTGACGATTCGTACCTCCTCACTCCGACGGTGGACGGATCGAGCACGTTTCTTCCCCAGCTTCCCGACGGGACCACGGGGATCGAGATCTTTTGGGATAAGAACATGAACGGGGTCATCGATTCTGGCGAACCACTCGTGGCAAGCTGGCGCGACCTCGATGGAGACGGCGCGATCGATGCGGGAGAGGTGACAAACGAGAATCTTGGCCCCCTGCGCCAGGATGAGATCACCGGTCTGATCATTGCCTACGAAGTCCCTGCCGGGGCGAGTGCTGGCGATGTCGCCTACGTGGGAGTGAACGGTGTTTCGGTGCATGATTCCACTGCCCAGGACCAGGGAAACGTCCACGCGACAACAGTGATCGACGATGCCGTGGTGGCGGTGAGCAAGTCGGTCAATTCGTCTTCGGTCAATCCGGGAGATACGGTTACCTACGTAATTAGCGGTGAGAACCGTGGAACACAGCCCGCGCGTGGTCGGGCATACGACGTGGACGGTGGGACCGACAACTACACCGGTGTCCTCATCTACGACATCATCCCCGTGTACAACGCGACGGCATTCACGGTCACCGGGACCCCAAGTGGAACTCCAACAGGCGGGACAGTACTCTACGCTGATCCCACCGATCCGAACACCGATCCGTCGACATGGAGCTGGTCGACGACCTATTCTGCCGGGGACAAGGTCATCGGGTATGTCACAAGCGACAGCACGACGAATCAGGACCTCGCGGTCAACGCGACAATCTCCCTGAGCTTTCAAGCACTGGTTCCCAGTGATCACCTCGCGGGCTACGTGGATAACTACGGCTATGTGAATTACGCTGACAACCAACCAACACCGCAATCGCACACCGTTATTTCAAACGATGCTCCGGTGGAGGTTCTTCCAACGGCAGGTGTTGACATCCGCGACACCGACTACCTTGGGCTCACCCCGAATCCGCCCGATGATGACAGCGGCAGCGCGAACGACACCGAGACGTACACCACCGCCGCTGCGGGAACCAGCATTCTGTTTCGCAACCGTGTTACCAATACCGGCACAGCAGACGATGTGTTTGACATCTCTCTTGCTACCGCATCCACGCTTCCCACAGGGTGGAGCGTCACGTTCCTCAAGTCGGATGGTGCGAGCCCGCTTACCGACACTGATGGGGACGGGATTCCGGACGTCGGCGCACTGGCGGCGGGGGCTTACCGCGATATCGTGGTCAAGGTGACGATCCCAGCAGATCAGAGCGCAGCGGCCGGTCCGTGGGACGCGGTGATCCAGGCGCGCTCGCGCTTGAACACAACCGTCTCCGACACCACCACCGATCGACTCAACGCGGTAACGCAAGCCGGGGTGAATATCCAAAACCGCGACGCTGGCCCCGATCCATCGCCTACGATCTCAGCTGGAGAGTGCGCCGATTACCCGCTCGATGTGATCAACACGGGACAATCTTCGGACGTGTTCGCCCTCTCCTGGGCCGGGTTGGCCACCGGCTGGACGGTGGTCTTCTACCGCGATGCCAATGACGATGGGGTACTCGACCCCGAGGAGAAGATTCCCGTGACGAGCACTGCGCTCCTCGCTCCAGGAGCAGAGGATCACTTTGTTGCCGTCATCTGTTCTCCGCGCGATGCCGCGCCGGTAACCGGTTTGGGGATCGATTTTATCGCGACGTCGGCGAACAATGCCGGTGTCAGTGACACGCAATCCGATACGATCAACGTATCAGCGGCGTGCGCGATTTCGCTCGTTCCGGATCGTTCCGGGATCGTGCGACCGGGCGGGGTTGTGTGGTACGAGCACGTGCTCAAGAACGCCGGCGATGTTGCAACCACGGTGAACCTCACCATCACGGCAACGAGTGGATGGACATATCTTCTTTACTACGGCGAGGATTACGACGATGGAGCCGGGCACGCGTATTCTGCCGGCGACCCTGTTGTTGACACGGACGGCGATGCCACACCCGATGTTCCGAGTCTTGCGGCGGGGGCGCAAGTACGCCTCGAGATCAAGGTATTTGCCCCGTCCGATGTCGCCGCGGGGGCGACTGACATCACCACGCTTACTGCGCTAGCTGCGTGCGGAGCGAGTGCCGATGCGGTTGACGTAACTCAGGTTGTCTCCGGCGGACTCGTCCTACACAAAACGCAGCAGGTCATCGACTACAACGGTAACGGTGTCCTCGGCGATCCCGGGGATCGCATCACGTATATGACGAGCTATAAAAACATCTCCGCTGGACCGCTCTTGGATGTAACTGTGTACGAGACAATCCCAGCGCACACCAGCTATGTAGTTGGTTCAGCGACGGAAGGGACGCCACCGGGTGGGCTCAGCGTGACGATCGAGTTTTCCACTGACGGTGGGGGTTCATGGACGTATACACCAGTAGATTCCGGTGATGGTACGGATCCAAACGTCACCAACATCCGGTGGAAGTTGTCCGGACCGCTGCCCGCCGGCGCGGAATCGTCCGTAGGGGTATCGTTTAGCGTCGAGATCAAGTGATTACCTCCGCTCCTGGCAGCTCAGCAGAGCGATGCGGGCGGCGCACGGCGTCGAGTGGGATATTGGTCTCCGCCGCAGTGGGGGAAAGTCATCATAATTGGCGCTGCTGCGACCTTGAGGAATATCACAAAGACAACAATCAGAAGGTTAATCAGCACGTTGATGAACGTCCCGTAGTAGATAGCCGTTGCTCCCGCATCACGCGCCGCCTGCGCGGACGGATCAAGTACTTCCCCACCGCCAGTGAAGGGACGTTAGCACGTGATTACGGCAGGTGCGGCCTGATACCGATCACGTACTCGGCGAGGATCTGCGCGTCTACCCGGTCGACGTCGGCCTGCTCCCGCTGCTTCGCGGCCCTGGGAAGGAGGGCTATAGACCACGTCGGCCCGCCATTGTCGTGCACCAGGTCCACGCCGGTGATGTCCGTCCCCGGATTCGCTTTCTGGTTGATCGTGCCGTCCGTGGTGTTTTCGATCAGGTTGTAGCCGTAAGAATCGAACGTGTTCGCCTGTGGCGGAGGTCTTTTATGAAGACGCACTCTCACGCTCGTATACTCGTGTCGAGGGAAACAAGGGCAGGGACGGTCGGTGGTCTTGCTTGCCCGGTGGAGTCCTACTCTACCGGGGTGCCCGATGCTCTCTGGCGCAAGTTTCATGCAGTCCGGACAAACAACGAACCGATTCGTCACTGGCGAATCTCCGATTCCCTCCCCACAGCAAGCTGCGGGGTATCCAGCAGAGGGATTTTATTAAATGTAACACTGCGACTGTCCGTATTGGCTCAACCCCGGATTCGGCCTGTTCTACGAATTTTATCACTGCTTGCGCGTTGGGGTGGAACGCAAGGCAGGACAGGTATGGTTGTACGCGTCGATTCTCGCCTTTCCCGAGGCCGTGTTGCGGTATGCCCCCACCGGCGCCGGCGTGCAGGTAGGGACGCATTAACCATGCGTAGGTTAGGCCAAATCGTGAATATACCATCCGGCGAATCCAGTGCTAGGAGGCCATAAACATGCACCACCGCCTTTGTTTCTCTGCCAATGTATACGGTTACAGACCAGCAGATTACGGTGGGGAAATTCAATACAGCATCTACCTCTGGGAGTGCCCGTTTGAAAAGAAGCTCCAGATTTTCGGTTGTAGAAGATGGGCCCAACGATTTGTGGGAATATTGTCACTAAAAAATAATGGACATTGGCTTGGAGCCGGTCATGTGGAAATTTATAGGAATAAATATCTCCCAATAGCTCGAATAGGAACGGTGAGAAAGATCCCAATAATTTTGCTTGACTTCCTTGAGGGTCAGCGTTATTCTGCGCCGCTATTTCCGCAGTGAGGAGGTGAAAAAATGGCTCAGAAGAAGACGAAAGGTGGAAAGAAGTCGGGCGGTAACGGGAAGAAGTAAACGACGTTGGTGCCGGAGGCCGTTATGATAACAGGGAATTGCCCTGCGTGCGGTACGCGCTTTTCGATCAGGGAAGGAATAAAAGTATCAGAACGGCTACGCTGCCCTGAATGTGGAGTGCTGCTCGAGTATACCGGCAAAGGGCCGTTTTTCGTGGAGTGGGTGGAGGAAAACTGGGGTCTGACGGAACCTGATGCCGCTCCGGTGGGGAAGATCCCATTGGCAAAGCGGACCAGACTGCAGCGGAGACCGGAAGCTCGCTCGAATAAGCGGAGGCGCTATTGATGAAAAAGATAGTGGAAGGTATATGTCCCGCGTGTGGGGAGACGATTTATCTACCGCCAGCGGATGTATACAAGGGAAATGTCATCCACTGCCCCGTTTGCGGAGCTAAATTGGAGATCATTGAGGAGTCTCCGCTAGACTTTGAGGAGATCTTCGATGATGAAGAGGACGACGACATTTAGTCGTGGTTCCGACAAAATCGCCGCCCGAGAACCAATCTTCGGGCGGTGATTTTTAACTGAAGTCATCTTTCTCAGCGTTACATAAGCTGAAATCCCTTATCTAAGTCATTGTAAGTATTCTGCAAACTCGCTAATCGAATGTGCTTCGCTGCTACAGCTCATCCTCGATTTTTCTCAGGAACTCCTTGCACATTTGGATGTCAACATTGGGCGTGACGCCCTTGGCAATGCGCCGTCGATTCCTCCAATGATTCCTTCAGATGCACAGAGACGATCCGGTTGCTTTTCCTCAGCATTTGCCGGAGAATTGGGAGCGGTGAAATCGGCATTGTCTGTTGCCATTCACAAGGAGAGGCAAAATGATGGAGAAAGTCGCCGCATCAGTTCAAACCTGGCAGGAGCGCTATCCGGAAAAGTTCGTGCCGCCGGATAAGGCGTTTTCTCGTATTCACCGCGGCGATCGCATCTTCGTTGGAACCGGCTGTGGTAAGCCGCAGTACCTTATTAATAAACTGGTGGATTATGTGCATCGGCATCCCAAGGCGTTTTTCGACGCCGAGGTGCTCCACATCTGGACGTTGGGAGTGGCCCCGTACATGCGGGACGAGTTTAAGCAGAACTTCCGCCATAACGCATTTTTTATCTCCGGGAACACGCGCGCGGAGGTAAACAAGGGATTGGCAGATTACA
>WFSM01000084.1 GCA_015485945.1 Candidatus Bipolaricaulota bacterium
CACTTGACTGTGCCGGTTTGGCGCTCTGCCATGGGTGTTACCTCCTTCTTGCTGGGTGTTTCATCGAGACAGAGCGTTTGCACTCGAAGATGCTTCTAGTTGAAACGACTGTACGACTACCAACAACAAAATTAACTATAACTGATTCCCAGTCCGTTGTCAAACGTAACTAATGAATGCACGCAGTCAGAGATTGGTGTCTACGATAACGTACCCGGATTCCGCTGCTCCGCATGCTGTTTTGAGAAGCCCTGCGTAGCGGTTTGCCCACGTGGCAAGGCGTGGTTTCGGTTTGTCCGCCGGGGCGTACAATACGGCAATGATGTTTTTGGTCACCGGGGTGATTTTGGTAGCCATCGCGTCTTTAACCGGGTTGCCGCATGGAACCCAGCCCGCATCCGTATTACGACACACGACGATAAGATCCTCTAGGTCGATTTCCTGGCCCGACCGGTTGAACGCGTACTGCTCTCCGGGGGAGCCGCGGCGGAGATAGAGACGGGGCCCGGTAATATCGGCGTCGAAGATGGAGCCCGGAAGGCCGGAGGCGAGGCTGATTGCGTTGTTCACATCGACCGGGCAGTTAACGAGCGGAAACTCGTCCCGCAGCGCCGCGCGGAGGAGAAACTCGGACGCCGGCTTTCCTCGCCCGCTGGGGTGATATTTCCCATGGCGAAGCATCTGGCGCACACGCCGCTTGATATCAGCCGGGATCGCGTCCGCGCCGAGTTCGCGTGCCTGGGCGGTCACGTCCGCGAGAAACTCGGGCGCTGTATCGGGTGGCTGCGGGGGCGTAATCCCCTCCGCCCAAATCAGAGCGGGGAGAACCGGGATCCCGGCGGCAACTTCCAGTGCGTAGCGGGACTCAGACATCGTCGTCTCCGGTTCCGACCGACCGTGCGCGGAGGTCGTATCCATCGGAGCCGATGATCTCGACATCCACAAACTCTCCTTCTCGCAGCCCGGTTCCGGACACATACGTAACCGGATCGACGTCCGGTGCCTGGGCCGCGGTCCTGCTGATCCACGTCGTGTCATCCACCCTCCCGTCGATCAGCACCTCGGTGCGTTGGCCGATGCGGGCGCGGTTACGTGCGAACACGATCTCCTGCTGGGCAAGCATCAGATCGCGGACACGCCGCGCTTTTGCTCGTTCCGATACCTGGTTTGGCATCCGTGCCGCCGGGGTGCCGTCCTCACGGGAATACGGGAATGCTCCCGCGTGGTCGAACTGGATCTCCTTCACCAAGCGTACGAGCTCGTTGAACTGAGGGCGCGTTTCACCGGGAAACCCGATGATGAATGTGGTGCGGATTGCGATGTTGGGTACGCGGGCACGCAAGTGGGCGATGAGATCGATGGCGTCGTGTTGCGTCATCCCCCGTCCCATCCGGCGCAGGATCGCGTCGTTTAGGTGTTGAAGGGGAAGATCGACGTACGGCACGAGGACGGGAATGTCGGCGTACGCGGCGATTAATCCGTTCGGAAAATGAGCGGGATGGGTGTACAACAGTCTGATCCAGTGCACCCCGGCGATCTCCGCAAGCCGCGCGAGCAGATCGTGGATGCGAATGTCCCCGCTTAGGTCGGTGCCGTACAGCGTCGTGTCCTGGGCGATCACCACCAGTTCCTTCACCCCGGTGGCTGCGAGGTCCTCGGCCTCACGGATGATCTCCGTCGGCGGACGGCTGCGGTACGGCCCGCGGATCACCGGGATCGTGCAGTAGGTACAGCGGTTGCTGCACCCCTCGGAGATGCGGATATAGGCAGTGTGCGGCGGAGTGAGGAGAAGACGCCCAGTCTCTGAAATCGGTGTGAGCCCACACGCGCGGATGATGTCGTCATCGTGGTTTAATCCGAATACTGCATCCACCTCCGGGAGTCCGGCATGTAACTCGGGTCCGTAACGCTGCGACAGGCACCCCATTACGATCAGCCGCTTGTTTGGGTCTTTCTTCTTGTAGTGCGCGAGGTCAAGGATGGTATCGATTGATTCCTGTTTTGCCGGCGCGATAAATCCGCACGTATTGACGATGATTATGTCTGCCGCCTCTGGGGGAGCTCCTACCACCGCCCCGGCCCGCGCCAACTTGGCGAGAAGGTGCTCGGAGTCGATTAGGTTCTTGGCGCATCCGAGGCTGGTAAGATGAATGCGCGGCGAATGGGTTGGGTTAGTAGTCATGCGGCTCCTTGGTCAGAAATGACGGACGCGCGTTACCCATCCGTTAGGACCTTTTACGCCCGGGAGGACTTGAACCTCCGGCCTTCGCATCCGCAGTGCGACGCTCTGTCCCCTGAGCTACGGGCGCATCAATACGGAGGGACGGGGATTCGAACCCCGAAGCCCATACGGGCGTACCGGTTTTCGAGACCGGCTCCTTGCCATTCGGTCATCCCTCCATCTCGAATGTTAGATGGTCAGCACAAAAACTGCAACCACGCCGAATCAGTAACAGGAACCCGTCCCGATGGAGACCGAACCGGTGGCAGAACCGGTGGCGCCGGCGTTATCGGTGACGGTGAGGGTGATGATATATCGCCCCGGTTTCTGATACGTGTGCGATACGCTCACGCCACTAGCGGTGGTCCCGTCGCCAAAGTTCCAGTTGTAGCTCGTAATGTGACCATCAGAGGCGCGTGAATACCCACCGTTAAACTCGATCGGGACACCGACCTTTCCACCAGAGCATGAAGGAATGCCGGTGATTACCGCCAACGGGATGTGCGCTCCACCGCCGGAACAGCCGCCGCCCGATGCGCTTACGGTGACCGCGTGGCGCACAACAGCCGTTGCGCCGGAATCATCGGTAACTGTGAGCTTAATTACATAGTATCCCTTTTCGGCGTAGGAATGGGTTACTTTCACACCGTCTCCCGTGGTGCCGTCGCCAAAGTCCCAGTGATAACTGACCACTTTGCCGTTTGGATCGTAAGATTCGGACGCGTCAAACTTGACAGCAGCGCCCACTGTCGGGGCATTGGTGCTGATCGAAAAGTTGCCAACCGGCGGGGCATTTTTTACCGTGATCGCCACCTGCTGGGAGTCGAACGCGCCCTTGTTGTCGATGACGGTGAGTTTGACCAGGTATGTGCCGGGATATTTGTAGGTGTGGGTCCCCTTCTCGGTGGTGAGCGGCGCGGAATCGTGGGGATCGCCAAGGTCCCAGTGATACTCCGTAATCTGGCCGTCATCGTGGGAGTAGCGGGCATCGAACGTTACGGTCAGCGGTGCGGTCCCGGACAGCGGTGAGGCGTCAATCACTGCCACCGGCGGCTGATTCACCAATCCATCCATTATGTTGTTTAGAGTGCATCCAGTAAGGATAACCGGCAGCGCTAACAATGCGAGTAGTATCAATCGTTTTATCTTCATCTGTCACTTCCTAGTTTAGCTATTTCTGGCTACCATTGATCGTTGTGTCACCACCGCTGATATCCGAGTTGCACGGTGGCCCACCGAGGATGTTGACTTGCTGAGTGTAGCTTGTCTTGCCGCCGTTGTTATCTGTGACGGTAAGAACGACGTTGTACGTCCCCGGCCAGATGTAGCGGTGCTTCACGATTTTTCCCGTGCCGACGGTGTCGTCACCAAAGTTCCAGTTGTAGGAAACGATTGTGCCGTCATCAGTCGACTTGGACGCGTCGAATGTAATCCACTCGCTTGCCCCAACAACATATTTGTCATTCAACTTGCTCTTGGGGCTGTAGGAAAACTGTGCCGTTGGTGGTGGATTCAATGCCTGGACGGTTATTGAACTTACGCTTGTCCGCCCGCGACTGTCGATGACGGTGAGCTTGACTTTGTATGCCCCATTTCGCTTGTACATATGTGCCACTACCGGTCCCTGGCCGGTCGTACCATCTCCAAAGTTCCACGTGTACGACACGATCCTGCCCGCTTCATCGTATGACAGAGTTCCGTCGAAGTTTGCGGTGAACGGGATCACTTGTTTGTCCGGCGAGACCGTAAACAGCGCCTGTATGCTGGTTTTACTGCCCAGACATCCCGAAATCATTATTGGGATCAGTCCGATCAACCCCAACACCAGGAAGAGACGCACTCGCTTCATGTAAATCACCCCTTTCTCCTATCGGAAAAGATCCAGTTTAATTGACACGTTAACCTGTAAGCTGATTCCACTTAAATTGATGTGCTCGGCGGTTCCGTCTCCATCAAGGTCAAGTCCGATTCCATGTGCATCGACAAGACGGGGTGCGGTGAGGGCGCGGTAACTGGCGTCCACTCCCAGTGCCAACCACGTAGTTACCGGATAGACCATGGACAGTCCGACTTCTAGTCCCAGTGAGCGATTATTGTAGTGCCCTTTGCCGGTGTGAGGATGAACGGAAATGGTCTTGTTGTAACCGCTTGGGACCGAGAATGTGATATTGCTGGTGAATCCGGAGTAGTAATACCCCACGCCGCCGTGTACTCCAAGGGTGAACCCGTAGTGGAGGAAATTGAACCCACTGGTGAGAACAAACCCGATCGTTGAACAATCAAGCGCGATCGAGATGGGTGTCTTTTTGCCCCCGCTTTGGTACTCGCCAGCGGTGGCAACACTGGTGCGGAAATACTCGATCTTTCCTCCGAGCGCCAAATCATCTGTTATCCAGAATTGTTCTCCGGCCTGGTAAGTGATCCCGCTCCCCATCTTCGGGATTGGCGGTACATTACCAGTGATCGTCGGAGTGTGATTGAAATTATCGAGGAGCCGATTGTACAGCGTTATCGCCTGATTGATTTCCCCCAGTGCTGCGCCACCCGGTCCAGCGCCGGCGAACAACCCTACTCCACCCGCGATGGCGCTTACTTGCATGAGCACCACCAATACTACAACAGCCGCTAGCCCTTTCATCATCTCCCCCTTTTCCACTTTTCGGGGGTCAGAGGAAACAACTGCTGTGGTCCAAGCGTCCTTTCCTCACCACCCGGTATCACTAGAGTAAGGGCTTAGTTCCACAGGGCGTAGCGCATCCTTCTGCCTATGGCTAGATGTATTTCCTGCTGGTGCCGGACTTATGTCTCACTGACTGCAGACCGCAGGGCGGTTATGGCGGCATCGATGTCCGCTGTGGTCACATTGAGATGTGTTGCCAACCGCATTTGGTTTGCTCCCGGTCCAATTGGGTGCCCTAACACTCCGCGGGCATGAAGACGCGTGGTGAGAGTGGCAGCGTCGATGTCGGGCCGGGTGATACGAAAGTAGACGAGGTTGGTTTTGACCTCTTGCCCGGGAGCGCGGTCCGGGCCGAGTTCAAGTCCCTCGATCGCGGAGATGCCAGCTGCGAGACGGGCGGCGTTCTCGTGATCATCAGCAAGGCGATCGATGTGATGCTCAAGCGCATACAGCCCGGCGGCGGCAATGATCCCCGCCTGGCGCATCCCTCCGCCCACAATCTTACGCATCCGCCGTGCCTGGGCGATAAACTCGCGTGTGCCACACACCACCGAACCAACTGGTGCGCCTAACCCTTTGGACAGGCACACCATCACCGAGTCCACGCTGCGGGTGAGGTCGTGAGGATCAACTCCGAGGGCAACGGCGGCGTTGAACAAGCGGGCGCCATCAAGGTGGACGGCAATTCCGCGCGAGTGCGCGAGCTCACCAACCGCGTCGCAGTACTCCGGAGACAACGGATAGCCCCCGCACCGGTTGTGCGTGTTTTCCAAGCAGATCAAGCGGGTGGGGGGAAAGTGAACGTCGTCTTCTCTGATCGCCGCTTTGATCTCGTCCAGTGGGAGCGATCCGTCGGGGGCGTTGTGAATCGGGTGAGGATGAATGCCGCCCAGGGCGGCCGCACCGCCCGCCTCGTATAAAAAGGTGTGAGCGAGGTCGCCGAGGATCATCTCGTCGCCGCGACCAGCGTGAGCAAGGATAGAACCGAGATTGCCCATCGTTCCCGAGGCAACAAACAATCCTGCTTCCTTCCCGAGCCGCGCTGCCATCTCCGCTTCGAGGCGGTTGACCGTTGGGTCTTCTCCGTACACGTCGTCTCCGACCGGGGCGGTTGCCATTGCCGTCCGCATTTCCATGGTCGGCTGCGTCATAGTGTCGCTGCGTAAGTCGATAAACTGCATCTACCATCCCTCCTTCCCGGTGAGAGGGACGAAACGACACCCACCGAGATCAGCTTGAGTAAAGGTATCACCGTGTTTTCTCACTTGCAACAGGTGCTGGAATGTGCGTCCTCCCACCGGAGCGACGAAGATCCCGGAATCGGCGAGTTGGGCGAGAAGCAACGCTGGCAACCGCGGGAACCCGCCGGTGGCGATGATGCGATCGAACGGGGCTTCGTCCGGGAGCCCCACTGTGCCATCGCCGATGAAGAATCGGACATTGGCATATCCCCACGTCCGCAGCCTGTCTTGCGCTGCAAGTGACAGTGCGGTGATGCGTTCAATTGTGCGCACCTCACGCGCCAGTTCGGCGAGGATCGCTGTCTGATACCCGGACCCGGTGCCGATCTCTAATATCTTTTCCGTCCCGGTAAGCTCCAACGCAGCGGTCATCAGGGCTACAATGTACGGCTGTGAAATTGTCTGCCCGGCGCCGATCGGCAGTGGATAATCTGCATATGCCTCCCATTGCCGCTCGGGCGGAACAAACCGGTGCCGGGGAACACGTGTCATCGCGGCGAGAACACGGGAATCCGTGATGCCACGCCGGCGTAGCTGGCGCTCCACCATACGGTGCCTTTTTTCTCTGAACTCGTCCTCGCGATAGTTTCCCATTAGAAAAGATTATAGCCGGTAAGCCACCATCGGGACGCGAAGGATACCAAAGTTGGGATAAGCAAGTCGCCACCCGTAGTTTTCTTTGCGAATACTCACCCTGAGGAGCTGCAACTTATTTAGGTTGCAGTTGGATTGTGTTATTGTCGAGCTCGGTTTTCCCCGCACTTGACGATGGGGTTACCCCACGGTGATTGCAGTCGGCTATTCGCTCACTGGGGGTTCGAAATAATCGGCAATGACTTCCCGCGCGCGTGCAAGATCGCGTGCCCGCACCATCAACCGCACTTCTGCCATTCCGTCCACGGCCATTGGGTATACCGACGGCGGTGCCTGCCGAACAAGGTTCACTGGAATTCCGAAGTCCTCGAGCAATCCTTTGATCAGAAGCGCCTTCGGATCTCCCCATACCTTGTGGCACAGCACCAAGTCTTCACGCTCGTCCCGCTGCTGTTGATCAAGATAGTGGTGAACGATGGTGATGCACTGGCTTGTATGCAGTGCCGTTTTTCCCAGCGATAGTCGTGGGAGATCGGCCAATACCTGTTCCTCTTCGCGGGTGAAATCAATGTGGTCGGAGAGGAAGAACGCCGGATCATCCGGAAATGAGAATGAGGAGATCGGGGTTCCGTCTTCATGAAGCACGATGGGATGTGCACCAAATTGGTAAAGACGATCGAGAACCGCGGAAATATCATTTCTTCCCACATATACGCCTGGAGTGCTCTCCACTTGGCCGTCGTCCGTATTCCCTATTTTTTCCAATGCATGCTTGATCAACGCCGCGGTGGATCGCTCATCCGGATTGAGATGCCGGATCCGGTCACCGACGAACTTTACCTCGACCTGATTTTGGAGGAGAAGCGTTACTTCCACATCCCGCCGCAGGTCGTGCGACAGGAAGAACGCCGCCCCGATCGCACGGCAGAGGACATCCATTCGCCCCGCTCCGCCGGGGAGATCGTTTAACGAGAAATTCGGTTGGATCGCTGCTTTATGTCCGAGAATCACAAATCGTCGCATGGTGACAATAGTCTACTCCGTTTGTCATGCGCTGCCAAATGTGACCGATGTCCTTCGCGCGGGCGGACAGCATCTCCGTGCTGGGGTGACCTGTTTCTTGTTTTGCTCGGCCGCAGCGTATGGAGGGTGTAATCAGGAGCTGCTAAGGTGGATACGAAGATGAAACCCAAACTATGTCAACAAGAGGGAGCGCCAACGTGAATGCACGTATCGTGGTGATCGCAGTGTTGCTCGGCGGGTTGCTGAGTGTGGTCGCGTGGGCCGCGGGGCCGTTTTCCGGAAGTTGGGAAATGGAGATTGGCTTGTCTCCCCAGCAGACGAAGCCGTTTTCCGCGTTCTCCTCCACTCTTAACGTTGGGTTTACCCTCAGCTTCCTCACGCTGTCCAGCAGCTCCGATTTTATCATTGACGGCTGGCTGTGGCAGGAGTTTGGATTGCGCGCGGCTATTGGATTTATATCGTTCGACGGCGTGATGCTGTTTCAACCGCGGTCAGGGGCGTTTCTGTACACCCAAGGAATCCTGACGTTCGACTTCGACCCGTTTACAGTCACGCTCTATTCCGCGATGACCGGTCCAGACAGCCAGTATGGACTAAACTACGGCCATGTGCTCGATCTGTATGGCGAGGTGGGGGGGGGAGCGTTCTCGTTTGAGAGTGAGACGTTCTTCGGGGCCGATCTGAGCGGGATTTCGTTCACTCAGACTTCTTCAACCGTGACTTCGCTCCTGCTGAAGAAGACGTACAAGACTGATCCCACGATCAGTCCAGTTACCTGTGGTCTTTGTTTTTCCGGGGAAGTACTTACGTTCAAGGCGAAAATGTTCAGCTGCATTGACCTCACGAGCACCACTACCTTCTCTACCGGTGGGTTCGACAGCCAGGAGTTTACGCTCACGTTTCAACACCTGTTTGGGGTCCCGCTCGATCTTACCCTCGATTACTACTTCTCGCTTCAGACGGCGAGCCATACGTTTATCCCGTCGCTGGAGACCGATTACGGCTGTCTTAAAATCTACAGCCACTTGCTGGGAAGTGGTGGGATGATAACTGGGCTTGAGATTTACGGCGTGGAGTTCTCAGCGACATTGGCTGGAACCACATTCAAGAGCGTCTCCAACTTGAATACGAACGAATACGTAATTACCACGCCGGAATACGGTACGACGATTGACCGTAAGAGCGATGCTGACGCCAATGCCTATCTCTACTATCCGCAATCGGACTGGGAGATCATCTCGATCTCTACGCAGGTACCACCGAGTGGGTGGGGCGTGACCTTCTCGGCCGATACCCTGTTCGGGCAATCTACCGGACTCCTGTTCGATTGGGATCGGACTGACATGGGCATAACTTTGGATGTGAACGGACTGTTCACCTTCAATACCGGAATCACCGTTGACACGACAGGGTTCACCGAATGGAGAATCGGGATAAAATTGCGCTGGTAGACTAAATTGACGGCGTACACAACGGGTGACGCTACAAAGGAATTCTTTGGGCTTGTCCCCTCCCTGTAAGTCTTCTACACTTAAGGCATGACCTGGGGGTTCCGTTTGACGGCAGCGGCCGGCATCTCTTTTCTCGTAACCATTCTCGGGGCACTTTCGACGCTGCGCGTAAAGAAACTTGCATTCCTGCGTGACAGAACCGACGGTCGCCCGATCGGCGGACCGGCGCTCGGGTTGGGAATCGGATGTGGATTGGTCACCGGTATGTATGCTGCGGTAATAAATCCGTTAGTCGCCGGCGGTGCGGGGCTTATATTTCTACTCGGACTGCTTGACGATGCGGTTGACCTTTCCCCGTGGCGCAAGCTCATTGGGCAGAGCATCGCTGCCGCGCTAGCAACGGCCGGGATGGGAGGAATGGTTGCAATTTCCATTGCTGGTGCACATGCGGCGGTCGGAATCGGCGGTTTGGTCCTCACTTTCTTCTGGATCGTGGCATTGACAAACGCAGTGAACCTCATCGATGGAGTGGACGGTCTGGCAATTGGAGTGACGCTACCGGCAGCACTGGGCCTCGTGAGCGCTGCCGCTTTTATGGGAAACAGGTCCGGGGGCATCCTTGGAATGATTATCATCGGCGGGGTGGTGGGGTTTTACCCGTGGAATTGGGCCCGTGCTCGGCTGTTGCTTGGAGATACTGGAGCTGAACTTATCGGATATCTCCTAGCGGTGGCATCTCTGCAGGTGTTCACCGCTGGTGAACGGGCGTTTCCGATCCTCCCGGCACTATTTTTCTTCTCCTTCCCCATTGCCGACACTGTCTTTGCTGTTGTGCGTCGCATCTATCACCACCGCGCGGTGTTCCACGGCGATCGGGCGCACATTCATCACCGGTTGGAAAGGGTAATCGGGTGTAAGAATACAGTATTGTTGTTGAGCCTATTGAGCATTCTCACAACCGGAATAGGGGTTATTCTCTGGTTGCGAGCTGCCTAAAAAGTCAAATGGAGGCGAGCGGATTCGAACCGCCAACCTCTGCGATGCGAACGCAGCGCTCTCCCGATTAGAGCTACGCCCCCCAAGAGACTATAGCGGCGCAGGGACTCGAACCCCGAACCTCTCGGATATGAGCCGAGCGCTCTG
>WFSM01000085.1 GCA_015485945.1 Candidatus Bipolaricaulota bacterium
ATCTTATCCCAGTTCGTGTTCAATGGCGCAGCGTTGGATTGCGCGGGGTTCGCGGCTGGAGCAGTGCTCGATTGAGAGTTAGTCGCAGCCAGCACAATCACCGCCGCCCCTACCACCAAAACGCCGATCACTACCGCAACTATCGCCCGAATGCTTGTCTTATTCATCATATCCTCCCGGTTTCACTATATTTCCTCCGGGAACTTCGGTCAAGTAGCACCAATACTTTCGGTACCGGCATCAGACAATAATCAGGCTCCCGCCCACCAGTATATATGGGCATTTGAGGCAACCGGTTTGTATAAACCGGTATTTCGTTTATTCATCGCCCTTGACAGTCCCGCTGAAATATCGTATATTACTCTTTGCCCGGCGCGAGCTGGGATTTTTTATTGATCTGGTTCGATCTCCTTCCTATAATCACCCTGTGCGGGGAGTGGCGCAGCCTGGTAGCGCGCCTGCTTTGGGAGCAGGAAGTCGCTGGTTCAAATCCAGTCTCCCCGACCAGAAAGGTGGTCCTTAACTTGAGCGAAAATTCCGGCTATATTTCCCTTTACCGCCGCTACCGCCCGCAACGATTCGCCGACGTGGTCGGCCAGGATGAGATCATCCGCACTCTGCGCAACGCGGTGATTGCAGGGCAGGTAGCGCACGCGTACCTGTTTTCCGGGGAACGCGGGATTGGGAAAACGACCGTCGCGCGCATCCTCGCCCGTGCGGTGAATTGCCTTCATCCGGAAGGAGGAGAGCCGTGCAACGAGTGCGCAAACTGCAAGACAATTCTCGCCAATCGCACGTTGGACATCCTCGAGATCGACGGGGCATCGAACCGCGGCATCGATCACATCCGCCGGTTGCGCGATGAGGTAGCGTTCGCCCCTACTGATCTCAAGACCAAGGTGTACATCATCGATGAAGTACACATGCTTACCAACGAGGCGTTCAACGCCCTGCTCAAGACCCTGGAGGAACCGCCGCCGCACGTGGTGTTCATCTTCGCCACCACCGAGCCCCACAAGGTCCCGCGCACGATCGTCTCCCGCTGTCAGGCGTTTGACTTTCGCAAACTTCCGCAGGAGAAGATCGCCGCCCGACTAGAGCAAATTGCACGTGCGGAAAAGATCCCGATTGAGCCCAGCGCGCTCGACCTGATCGCCCGCAAAGCGAACGGCGGGATGCGCGACGCGATCGTGATGCTCGAACAGGCGGATAGCTTTCGTGATGCCGGGAAGATTAGTGCTACTTCCCTTCTCGACATGCTCGGGCTCGTTGGCCGCGAGGAGCATGCCGCATTCCTAACGGCGCTCGAAGCCGGTGACCGCAAGAAAGTTCTAGAGATGATCGATTCGCTCGTAAGCCGCGGCAAGGACCTCGAGGTATTCCTCGGTGACTTGATCATGCACCTGCGTAACCGGATCGCGTCTGCCAGCTCCCCCAACGAAGCGCGTGATATCCGGCTTGTGCGCGGGCTGCTCGATATTAAGCAAGACCTCTACCGATCGCTCGATCGGCGGATCATCCTCGAAATCGGGATACTCGCCCTAATGCAAAACGTCGTTCCGCAGACCGCGGCCCCACAAACCGCCCCTGCGTCTCCGCCTCCGGCCCCAACCGCCGATGCGCCGCCACTAATCGCCGCTGTCGAAACGGACACCGCCGCCGCGGAAACCCCGGCGCCCGCACCGCGAGAGAGCGCGCCCAAGGAAGAAGGGGGACTTAACGAGCGGTGGGAACGGATGCTGGAAAAGATCGCTCAGGACCGAATCGCGATCGCGGCGCTCCTCGCTGAGGGGACACCACAAATCGACGGGAACAAACTTCGGATCGTGTTCCATCCTGAATACACCTTTCACAAAGAGAGTCTGGAGAAAACGGATAACATGCACTACTTAGCGGGGATGGTCCATCGCTACCTCGGGGACGAATTCACAGTGGAGGTAAATTTCGACGATAATGCGGTACGTAAGCCGTCCCCGCGTGAGGCGCTGCGAGAGAAAGCACAACTGGTGTGCGAGGTATTTGACGGCAAGATCGTGAAGGAGGAATGATGAAAGGAATGGGAAACATCGGAAATATAATGAAGCAAGCGAAAAAGCTCCAACAGGAGCTGGAAAAGGCACAAGCCGAGATCGCGGAAATGAAGGTGGAAGCAAGCGCGGGCGGCGGAATGGTGACCGCGGTGGTAAACGGCCGTGGCGAGCTGCTGAACATGCGGATTGAGCACGAGGTCGTCGATCCGGACGATGTGGAAATGCTCGTCGACCTCATCGTCGCCGCGGTGCAGGAAGCACAGAAAAACGCGCAGGAAATAGCGAAAGAAAAGCTTGGCCCACTCACTCAAGGGATGAATCTCCCCGGAATGCCCGGCCTATGATCGCCCCGCTGGAGGAATTGATCGATCGTCTGCGCGCCCTGCCGGGGATTGGGAGAAAGAGCGCAGAGCGAATCGCGTTTCACCTGCTGAGCGCCTCGGCGGAAGAAGCAACGGGGCTTGCCACCGCCATCACCCGGGTAAAAACCGACGTCCACCGCTGCCGCCGCTGCTACAACTTCGCCACCGGGGACCTGTGTGAGATCTGCGCCAACCCGAACCGCGATCAGGAGACGATCTGCGTCGTCGGTCATCCCTGGGAAATCGCCAAGATCGAACGCACCGGCGAGTACCACGGGTTGTACCACGTCCTGGGAGGGTTGATCTCGCCGATGGATGAGGTGGGCGCTGCCGATTTGACGATTGCCGCATTGGTGAACCGGGTGAAAACCGAAGGGACAACGGAGGTGATCCTCGCCCTCGAACCGAAGCTCGAAGGAGAGATCACCGCAATGCACATTGTGTCGCTTCTGAAACCGCTCGGAGTGAAGATCTCTCAGATTGCGCAGGGCATCCCGGTTGGCCGTGACCTCGAGTTCGCTGATGAGGTAACCCTAAGCCGCGCCTTACGCGGGCGGATTGATCTTTGAATTCAGTGTTCACCGGAGATGAGACCGCCGCACCGGCGATCACGCCGGCGTGATTTCTCGTCCGCCGCGGACTAGAATTACGCTATGAATTTGCAAGAAATGCTCGATGATGCGCTCCCGTTGATCGAGCGCGCTCTGTCCGAGGACATCGGCGTCAGCGATGTCACCACACAGGCAATCGTTCCCGCTGCGGTCGCCGGCAGCGCAGTAATCCTCGCCAAGGCGGACGGAATCGTCGCCGGACTGCCGGTTGTAAGCCAGGTCTTCCACCGGGTTGACCCGCACATCCAATTGGCAATGCATGCCACCGACGGCGAACCGGTCACCGCCGGTGACGTTGTCGCCACCCTGTCAGGTCCAGTTAGAGGGATCCTCACCGGGGAGCGGGTCGGGCTCAACTTTCTGTGTCACCTGTCCGGGATTGCCACCCTCACCGCGCAGTACGTCGATGCAGTCGCCGTCTACAACGCCGTTATTCTCGACACTCGCAAGACAACCCCGGGATGGCGGGCATTGGAAAAATACGCCGTGCGCGCGGGGGGCGGACGTAATCACCGATCAGGCCTGTATGACATGGTGCTCATCAAGGATAATCACCTTGCCATTGTTGATTCCGTAACTGCGGCGGTTCGACGGGTGCGCACCGCAGGCGTCACGGTTCCCATCGAGGTTGAAGTGACAACAATCGCACAATTGGAGGAAGTACTCCCGCTCCGCGTTGATCGTATACTCCTCGACAATATGGATATCCCCACATTACGGAAAGCGGTCAATCTCGTCGCCGGCCGGGTGCCGGTTGAGGCGTCAGGAGGGATCACGCTGGACAACGTAACTGCGGTCGCCGCCACCGGGGTTGATTACATTTCCATTGGCGCGCTGACCCATTCCGCTCCCGCGCTGGACTTTTCGCTCGAGGTCAGTCAATGAATGAGTCAGAGATGCAAGCGGTAGCCCAGATTGAGGCGGTGAAGAAGCAACTCGGCGATGACCTCGTAATCTTCGCCCACCACTACCAGCGTGACGAGGTTGTGGCGTGGGCCGATGCGCGCGGCGATTCACTCGAACTGTCACGGCGGGCGGCCGCGACACAGGCACGCTACATCGTGTTCTGCGGCGTCCGGTTTATGGCAGAAACAGCCGCCGTTCTCGCCCGACCCGGACAGCATGTGTTCACTCCTCGTCCCGACGCCGGATGCATCCTTGCTGATCAGGCGCGGATCGCTCAGGTAGAGGCAGCATGGGCGGCATTGGCGCCCCTAACCGGCAACATGGTGCCAATCACCTACGTCAATTCCGACGTACAGGTCAAAGGATTCGTCGGCAGGCACGGCGGGGCGACATGCACGTCGGCCAACGCCAACGCTGTGTTAACATGGGCATTTAATCACTACCAGCGTGTGCTCTTCTTGCCGGATCAACATCTGGGATACAACACCGCGCGCCGGTTGGAAATACCCGATGACGACATCGCTGTGTGGGATCCTCGATTCCCGCCCACTGATCTCGCCCGGTTCCAGCGGGCGCGATTGATCCTGTGGCGGGGGGCGTGCAACGTGCATGTGCGCTTTCTCCCCGCCGACGTCCAGCGGGTACGGACGGAACACCCAGGCGTGATGGTGATCGTGCACCCGGAATGCCGCGAGGACGTGGCCGTGCTCGCCGATGGGGTCGGGTCGACGTCGTACATAATCCGGACGATAAGCGAAGCTCCGTCAGGGTCGGTGTGGGCGGTGGGGACCGAGGAACATCTGGTGGCGCGGTTGCGGGCGGAGAACCCGGACAAGCAAGTCCTCTCCCTTAAGGAACCGCCGCCATATTGCGTGAATATGTCGTTAACCCGTGTCACCGATCTAGCGCGGGTGCTCACCGCAATCGTGTCCGGTGACAAGGCAGGCATAGTCGAGGTGCCAGCGGAAACGGCCGCGGCAGCACGGGCGGCGTTGGATCGAATGTTGGAGATTACAGCGTGAACACGGTGGAAGCGGATGTTCTCGTCATTGGGACAGGAATCGCCGGTTTGTCCACAGCGCTGGGCGTTTCCCGCGACTCCGCTCGTCAGGTGGTGGTGATCACCCGCGCTGGTGACCCCACCATGGGAAACACACAATACGCCCAGGGTGGCATCGTAACGCTGGGGCCGGGGGATTCTGCGCGCCTTCTTGTGGAGGACATCCTCCGCGCCGGTGCGGGCCTATCTGCTGTCCACACGGCGGAAATCGTAGCTGAGGAAGGGCCCCAACTCGTGCACCAACTCCTGATCGAACAGGCCCATGTCCCGTTCGCCCGCGCCCCCGACGGTACACTGGATTACACGCGGGAGGGAGCGCATTCTAAACCGCGGATTCTCCATGTCGGCGATCACACCGGCAAAGCGATCGCGACGGCGCTGCTCACGCTTCTCAATAACCGTCCAAACGTGCGCCTGATAACAAGCGCCACCGCGGTGGACCTTATCACCTTCCCTCATCACGCCCTCGATCCGCTCACCGTGTACCAACCCGTTACCTGTCATGGTGCGTACGTGCTGGATCAGGAGACCGGGGCAGTGGATCGATATATCGCTGGCGTAACCGTGCTCGCCACCGGCGGGTTGGGGCGAATCTACCGCTACACCACCAATCCACCCGGAGCCCGTGGGGACGGACTGGCGATGGCCCACCGCGCCGGCGCCCGCGTGATCAATGCCGAGTACATTCAATTTCACCCCACTTCGCTCGCCACCCCCAACGGCGATAACTTCCTTATCTCGGAAGCGGTACGCGGGGAGGGCGGCGCGTTGTACACGCCCGACGGACGCCGGTTCATGACGACGGTTGCGCCCGAGTGGGGCGATCTCGCGCCGCGGGACGTGGTGGCGCGCGCCATTCATCGCGAGATGACCGTAAATGGGTATCCATACGTCCTCCTCGACGTCTCCGAAGTGAAAAATTTCTCAGACCGGTTTCCAACCATCTCCTCTCGCTGCCGCCAAGCGGGGATAGATCCGGAAAATGAACCGATCCCGGTTGTGCCGGCGGCGCATTACTCCTGCGGCGGTGTGTGGACGGACGCGTGGGCGCGGACAACGATCCGTAATCTGTATGCCGTGGGAGAGGTCGCCTGCACCGGACTCCACGGCGCCAACCGGCTGGCGAGCACGTCGTTGCTGGAGGGACTCGTATTCGGCGACCGCGCCGCCCGTCATATCAGGGAAAATCCGGTGGCGCCTGTGCGGGAGAATGAAGTTCCGCTGTGGCAAGGCGCCCCTGAGGGCACCCCGGCCGATCCCGCCCTCATCCATCGTGATTGGCGCTCGATCCAGTATACGATGTGGTATTACGTCGGCCTGTCCCGCGATGCCCACCGGCTGGCGCGCGCCATTCGTGACCTGCATCACCTACGGGAAGACATCGTCGAGTTTTACCGCCGGGCACGGCTGGACGACGCCCTGCTCGGCCTGCGCAATGGAGTGCAAACGGCGTCGATCATTGCTGAAGCCGCGTGGCACAACCGCACCAGCCGCGGTGCCCACTACCGCGAGGACGGACAGCCGGCAACCGCGCCTGAGGACGGCGCAGCACGTTCCCCGTAGCCGGGCGGGCGACAACAACAAGTTACTCGTTGTGTGGAATTTCGATTGTGCTCCCGCCGATGAACTCGCGCACCACCGCGTCACCGGGGATGAGCGATAGATCGTTCACCTGGTCCATGGTCAACCCCGCAACCGCGTCGAGAAGTTTTGTGACCCGGTTATAACGGATGCGGGCATCGAGGAATGACGCATACTGATCGAGATCACTCTTCCGGGGCCAGATGCTGTTTTCCCCGGTGAAGAACGGTTTCAGCACCGGCAGGTCAAACGGCATTCCGCCGTTGATCACCGCGTCGGCCAATCCCTTGAGGGGGATGATCGAGAACAGCTCTCCCTCGCGCACGTAGTGCCAGTGGAGCAGGGTGGACAGCGGTGGATGGTTGCGGTGCACGTTGTCACGCAGGCTGCGGCGAAGCAAGCGCACATCTTCAAATCGGGTCAACCGCTCTCCGGACCACTCGATATCGAGCAACGGCTTCATCACATCGCTCTCGTACAGCGGGTTCATCGCCTCGATATACAACCGGAACATCATGCGCGGATCGATCCCGTCAGTCATCGGGGGATAGAACCCATGCAACGAGTCAAGGAGGAGGATCTGATCGGGGTCACACCGCACCGGCTTCGTCCCCACGCGCCGCCCTTCCTTAAAGCTATAGATCGGTTTGTCGATTTGGTCACCGGCGAGCAAGGCACGCAGGTGCGTGTTGAGGAGCTGGATGTCGAGCGCCTCCGGGGTTTCGTAGTTGCGGTCGTTGATCCAGTCGGTCGGATGCTCGATCAACGGCCAGAAGTAATCATCGAGGTTGAGCATGAGAAACCGTAGGCCCTCGCGGCGTAAGCGCTGCGTCAGCTTCACTGTCGTCGTCGTCTTCCCCGACGACGACGGCCCGCTCACCCAGATCATCCTGATTTCGTCCCCGGCCTCAATGCGGGCGATAACCCGAGCGGCAGCGGCATCAAGCGCGGACTCGTACGCGTCAAGGGCATCATCAACTAGTTCTTTGATTCGCCCGCTGGTTACGATCTCGTTCAGTCCTTCAATCGTGTCGCACCCGTGCGCGCAGTTCCATTCAATGAGCGGGTTCATGTGTGCTGGGGGATAGCCGTTGCGCACGAACTGATCCGCTGTGATCGCGCCTTGCCGCACCCAGTGGTGTCCCCAGCGGAAGCACGTGTATGCGTCGGCGGTGCGGGTGAACCCGGTGCTGCGCAGCACGTGAAGGACGACGTCCTGGATTTCCTCGACCGTGGGGGGAAAGTTCGCCACCAAGTGATGTGGATCCCCGTTCAACACAACGACAACAAGATCGGACAGGAACCGGGCGATGCCGGTGTCGTCATGCCCGGCAGCAAATATGCGGTCGTTGATGCCATCAAGGTAATCCTGTTCGAGCCCACCGCTGGATTCAGCCGCGCGCGCGATCGCACGCACGATTCTCTCCTGATCAAACTTAACCAGCGCATGATTTCGCTTTTTTACCTTTCCAATCTCGTTCAATACGGCCATAGTGGGACGATTATAACACACCGTGCCGGATGTAGCGGCGTTCGCCGGAGCACGTAGTTTACCGAGTGCGCCGGTTGCGGAATTCCCCGTAAGGATCTAAAATTCCGGTAGCAATTTGCATGCCAAAAAACTTACACCTTAGGAGGCAGGATGATCGTTGGGGTCCCGAAAGAGGTCTTTCCAAACGAGCGTAGTGTCGCCGTTGTTCCCGGGGTGGTTCCGTCCCTTGTTAA
>WFSM01000086.1 GCA_015485945.1 Candidatus Bipolaricaulota bacterium
AAGATCGCCGCGTTCGGCGCCGAGATCAAAGCACTCGGTGGACCTGACATCCCGTGTGTGGAATTTCCGCGCTCCGATGACGTAATCGCACTTCTGGGCAATCCGCCCCCGAAACCCCGGTTTGTCGCCGCGTACACCGCGCTCCATCAACGCACGAAAGCCGGGTTCGGGCGATTCCTGACCGCGTTTTTGCAGCAGATCGGAGGTAAGGATGACTGACGCAGTCCATGTTCCGGTGCTGCGTGCGGAAGTAGTGCGCTTCCTCGCCCCGAAACCGGGCGAGATCTACGTTGACGGTACGGTTGGGCTCGGCGGACACGCCACGGCGATCCTGTCTGCCGGAGCTGATGTCCGCCTTATCGGGATCGACCGCGATCCTGTCGCTCTCGCGCACGCGCGGGAGAACCTCGCTCAATTCGAGGACCGCGTGACGCTGATCCATGGTAACTACCGCAACCTGGCGGGGATCCTGTCCGAGCTTGGGATCGCCGCGATCGACGGATTCCTCCTCGACCTCGGTCTCTCCTCTCTCCAGCTTGACACCCCGGATCGCGGATTCAGCTTCCGGACTGACGGCCCGCTCGACATGCGGATGGACCCGACTCAGGGAAGGTCGGCGGCCGATCTGGTGAACGAGGCAAGCGTTGAGGAAATCGCGCGCATTCTGCGCGACTACGGCGAGGAACGGTTTGCCAGCAGGATCGCGCGGGCGATCGTGGCCGTGCGGCCGATCGCGACCACGGGTGAGCTCGCCGCCGTCGTGCGCCGCGCCATCCCGCGCCGGTTCCACGAGCGGAGGATCGACCCGGCGACCCGCACGTTCCAGGCGCTGCGGATCGAGGTGAACGACGAGCTGCGCAACCTGCACGACGGGCTCGCCGCCGGGTTTACTGTGCTCAACCCCGGTGGGATAATCGTGGCGATCAGCTTTCATTCACTGGAGGATCGAATCGTGAAACACTTCTTCCGTAAGCTCGCAACCCCGCACTACGAATCGCTCGCCCCGGGCCCGCCGCGCCCGGCGCAGGCTGAAATCCTGACAAAAAAGCCACTCCGTCCATCGGAACAGGAGATAAGCGAAAACCCGCGCGCGCGCAGCGCCAAGCTCCGTGCCTGTCGCAAGCGCTAGCAGATGCGGGGAACCGGGTCACCGAGGGGCGGTTCAAGAAATCGTCGTCCTCCAACCGCGGTCGCAAGGACCACTTTTCCGGGGTAGGCAGCGGTCACGGTCCCGATGATCGCCGCGTTTTCCCCGAGCGGATGGGCGCGCAGCGCCGCCAGAACTGCGTCCGCTGCGTCCGCCGCCACGACAATCACCGCTTTGCCCTCGTTTGCCACTGCGAGGGGAGAAATTCCAAGAAGTGACGCGAGTCCGTGCACCGGGTCGCGGATTGGGATGTTGGATTCTTCGATCTCGATTGTCGCCCCGGACTTGCTCGCCATCTCGTTCAGAACAGCGGCAAGCCCGCCCCGGGTCGGATCCTTCATCGCCTTGATCCCGCCAACTGCAAGCGCCCGCTCGATCAATGGCCATATCGGAGCAACGTCGCTTTCCAGTGTCGTCTCGAGGTGAAACTCCTCCCGACAGGCGAGGAGCGCCATCCCGTGGTCTCCGATCGTGCCGGTGACGATCACGATGTCTCCGGGGGAGATCGCGGCATCGGACACGGCATGGGCCGTCGTCCCGACCCCGGTCGTGTTGATCGCGATTTTATCGAGCTCGCCCTTTCCCATCACCTTGGTGTCACCGGCGATGAGTGGAACCCCGACCTCATCCAGCGTAGCGGCGATTGAGTGGATGATCCGGTTTAGGTCCACGAGCGGGAATCCTTCCTCCAGGATCAGGCCCAATGTGAGCGCGACCGGCCGCGCCCCCATCACCGCGAGGTCATTCAGCGTGCCGGCGGCAGCGAGACGGCCGATATCGCCCCCGGGGAAGAAGATCGGGTTCACAACATGCGAATCGGTCGTCACCACCAGCTCCCCGCCTGTGGGCAGGTTAACCGTCGCGCCATCGTCGAGAGCGTCGAGTCCGATCCGACCGGCACTCTTCGCCGTGAACGCGGTCAGGATGTGATCGCGTAGAAAGCGGTCCATCAACTCGCCCCCGGCGCCGTGCATCGCCGTGATTCTGTCGTCCGCGGTCACAGTTTTGGCCTCCCTCCGTAGCGGTACCAGATGTTGCACGCTGCTTCCACTCCGACCATGCACGGTCCAATCGGGTGGAGCGGAGTGCACGTCGTGCGAAACAGCGGGCAGTCGGTGGGGACGGCACGGGCAGTGAGGACGTCCGGGCAGCGGCAGCCGGGGACGGTCTCCTCCCCCTCCTCCCCGGTTACCCCAAACCTAACGCGCGCATCGAACTGGGCAAACTCGTCACGCAGGCGCAGCCCGGATTGTGAAATCGTTCCGATCCCGCGCCACACGACGTCCGTTGGTGCGAACACGCGGCCGATTAACTCCAGTGCACGCCGGTTACCCTCCGGCTTTACGGCGCGCGGATAACCGTTCTCCACCTTAGGCGAGGCCTCCTTAATCTGGCGCAGGATGAGTGCGACCGCGTACAGGATGTCAAGCGGCTCGAACCCGCCGATCACGGTGGGAATCCCATAGTCACGCGGGAACGGAACGTACGGATATTCACCAATGATCACCGACACGTGCCCGGGGGCGAGGTAGGCAGAAATGCGGTTGTCGGGGAGGTCGAGGAGCGCGGTCATCGCCGGTGGAATCAGTTTGTGGGAGACAATTACCGACAGGTTTGGCGGCGGATCATCGAGCAGGATCGCTGCGGTCATCGGGGTCGTCGTCTCAAACCCCACCCCGAAGAATACGACCTCACGATCCGTGTGGCGCGCGATGTTGACGGCCTCGGCGGCGGACAGGACCACGCGTACATCCGCCCCGTCGGCGCGGGCGTCGGCCAGAGTCATCTCGGTGCCGGGCACGCGGGTCATGTCTCCGAACGTGCACAGGATCGCGCCCTTGCGTGCGATTTTGACCGCCGCGTCGATATCCCGCGTCGGAGTAACGCACACCGGACAGCCCGGCCCCTCTAACACTTCGACATTGTCCGGCAGAAACCGACGTAGGCCGTGCTCGGTGATCGTCGCTTCATGCGTGCCGCACACGTGCACGATTTTCACTGGATGCTCCGGAGCGAGTTTCTCAATTACCTGGGCGAGCGCGCGGGCGCGGGTTGGATCGGATAATAAAAGCAAATTATTCACCCGGGGGTACTTCCTGACTTGTTTGCGCCCGTCCCGCATCAACGGCGGCGAACAGTTCGTCAAACAGCTTGAGCGTCTCCTCCCCCTCTTGCGGGGAAAGGCGCTGGATGGCAAAGCCGGTATGGACGAGGACATAGTCCCCCACCGCCACCGGATCAGACAGAGTATCAAGGCGAACCTGCGCCTTGACTCCGTTGTAATCGATCGTTGCCACGTCTCCCGTAATCGCTTCAACCCGCCCTGGAATTCCTAGACACATGTGTGATCACCCGCGGGATTATACGGGGGGGAGATCGACCGGACAACGTGAACTGCCTCGGAAAGCTACCGCATTAACGCAGTTGCAGGCGTAACCAGAGGCTTCGACTAGACGGGGACGAACTGGAGGCCGTAGATCTTACGTCCGCCTGTCTCCCGTACCACTCCGACCGTCGTCCGCACCCGTTTTCCGATTTTGGGATCATCGTCCACCAATTGTCCGGTGGCGCGCAGGCCGCTGTCCAACTCAACGATCGCCAGTCGTAGATAGCGGAGCGCGTAATCGAGTGGAAGGGCGTAAACGTCGGTGTAGGTTAGAACCTTCCCCTCTCCTGTAATCTCCAACGGCTCAAAGTCGTGCCCGCCACAGTTGGGGCAAACAGCGTGGGCGGGATAGGTCTCCTTGCCACAGGTTTTGCACTGGACTCCGTACACTTTCTCTTCCATGTCTACTCCTCTCGCATTAAGACCGTCGTGACGACGTTGTTTCCGAATCCGCCGAAGTTGCAGGCAAATGCGTTTTTCGCCCCCTCGACCTGACGGTCGCCCGCCGCGCCGCGCAGCTGCCACGTGAGTTCAACGAGCTGCGCTACCCCGGTTGCCCCGACGGGATGGCCCTTTGCCTTGAGCCCTCCGGACGGATTTATCGGCAGCTTTCCGCCAAGCGAGGTGACACCTTGTTCCAGTGCGTTGTGGCCTTCGCCCTTGGGAAAGAAACCGGCCTCCTCACTCTCGGCGATCTCGAGGATGGTGAACGCGTCGTGGAGTTCGGCGACATCGATGTCCTGGGGCCCGATTCCAGCCATTTGGAACGCCTTTTGGGCGGCGATCTTGACCGCGGTTAACTCGGTCGGATCGGGGCGCTCGTGCACGGCGTGGGTATCGGTCGCTTGCCCGATTCCTCCAACCTTAACAATTGGCTTTCCCAATTTCTCCGCGATTTCCCGCGTGGTGAGAACGAGTGCCGCCGCGCCATCGCTCACCGGGCAACAGTCATAAAGCCGCAGTGGATCAGCGATGTACGGATTATTCACCACTGCCTCCGGCGCGGTAAGAATTCCCTCAATGGTGATCGCCTGATGGATGTGAGCGTACGGGTTTTTGAGCGCGTTGGCGTGGTTCTTGATCGCTACCAGCGCCAGGTGTTTTGCCGTCACTCCGTACCGGTCCATGTACAGCCGGGTGAACATGCCAGCGAGGGCAGGCAGGGTAACACCGTAGATGTATTCCGCTTGTGGATGGGACATGCTTGCCACGAAGTCGGTCGCTTCCAGGTTGTTTACCTCCCGCATTCGCTCGCCGCCGGTCACGAGGACGACATCGGCCATGCCGGAAGCGATCGCCTGAAACCCGTTTTTGAATGCCGACGCTCCCGATGCGGGGCCGTTCTCCACCGCTTCGGCCATCGCTGGAAACAGGTTTAACTGATCAACGAGAGCGCTGGCAATCGCGGTCTGCCGATTCAATCGCGCCGCGCCCATGTTTGCCACGTACACGGAATCGACCTTTTGATCGCCGAGAGCGGCGTCTTCCAACGCTCGGATCGCGGCCTCGCTCATGATCTCGATCAAACTGAGGTCGGACCGACCAAACTTGGTCATTCCGGCACCAATAATCGCTACCTCTCTCATGCCCCTTCTCCTTTCTCCCCCAGGACTTGCGCCTTCACCGTCTCCTCGCCGGGGAGGGTGATCGTCTTCGCCCGTTCGAGGAGTTCGGGTGGAACGGGGCGCCTACCGGAGACAAGCCGCGGCTTCGCCTTGAAATAGGTGTCGCGGGTGAGGGTCCATGAAGGAACTCCGCCAAGCTCGTGCTGGACTTCGTATTTCTTCTGCAACGGATACTCAATCATCCAGCGCCGGAACCCGATCGGGCTTTCGGCGACGATGAGCACCTCTTTCTGGTTCAAATATTCCATGTGGTACTCCATCTTGGCGGCGAACATGTGCGAGCCAACACGTAAACCACGGCGGATGGTGATGGTGTGATAACTCATTCCCACATCACCGTTGACCGCCCGGCCGTTGACAATCCCAGCTAGCACCCCGTCGATCAGGCCGACCAAGCAGTACTCATCGCGTACTCGATACCGTTTGTAGGCAAGAAGCTCACCGAACAGGCGCGCGGCCACGACGTCGTAAAAATCTCGCTCCACCCAGATAAGGGGCGCGATCGCCTTGAGAAGTGTTGGGACCTCGTCCCGATCGATTTGGCGGACGACCATCTGCTCACCGCTCGCCAGCGTAATTACCTTAGGAGGATAAGGTGGCATCTCCATTGCCGGCGGCCGCAGCAACGCCTCAAGTTCATCGACGTTACTCATGTGAAATCTCCTTTCATCGCTGAATTAAAAGACAAATTACCACCACGGATCGGAAAAGTCAAAATCAGGGCTGTAACTCTGTACTTGCAGGAAGCCGATATCGGTAACAACCGGCATGGCATCCACTCAATTATGGGGAGATCTCATCGTTGTTTTCCGTCAGGTTTTATATCGCTGGCAAGTCAAGCTCGATTTTAAGCTCCCGGTAGAATGCCTGGAGAACAAGGTGTCTCTTCTCAGCCAAACTGCGGGCGGTTCCCGTATAAAGTCGGTCCCTAAGTGTCAGCAGTTTTTCGTCAAAATGCGCCAGCGTTTCCGGTATCGTCCGGCCGGTTTCGCCGCTGAACATGAATGCCCGAGCGACTCCGATCGCCCCGATTGCGTCAAGCTTATCCGCATCGCTTAATACTTTTGCCTCTAATGTTTGTGGTGCAACGCCCGCGGAGAAAGAATGCGCCTCAATGCAGTGTGCCACGTTTGCGACAAACTCCGAGCTATAACCCTGGGACTGCAAAATCTCCCGTGCGATTTCCGCGCCCACCCGGGCGTGGTCCTGCTCTCCACGTGCGATGTCGTGAAGCTCGGCCGCTTTTTTCACCACCATCACGTCCGCCCGTTCCGCGTTCGCTATGTAAATGGCGAGTCGTGTTACTCGTTCAGTGTGGCCTTGATCGTGAGAAGACATGCTTAGCAGACTTATAGGAAATTTGCACTCTAACACCTACTACGTCCTAACTCCCTCCATACATATTAAGTTGTCGTTGGAACGTAACGCCAACAGCAAGCGAGGTCAAATTAGTCAGCGTCCGCACGCCTTTATGATGGGGTTGTCCCTGGAGCAACCGATCATCGCTTTGGCCACCTCCCCGCGTGTTCGTGATGGCATTAGCAGGGACTCTGACCTCAATCGTGTGTCATGTGTGGGCAATGCCGGTGGGGGGCTGTGAACTTGACGCATTACAGAGGCGGTAATATAGTAGTTGATTAGAATTAGCCTGGAGGAAAGAATGAGATGAAGACGGCGTGGT
>WFSM01000087.1 GCA_015485945.1 Candidatus Bipolaricaulota bacterium
GACGCGACAACGCGCCGGTTCTCCGGGATCAGGATCGTGGTCAACAACGCCGGCTTCTCCCAACATCGCACGCTCGCGGACATGACAATCGCCGACTGGCACCGCGCGCTGGCGGTCAACCTGTCCGCCGCGTTTTACACGGTGAAGGCGGCGTTGCCCTATTTGCAAGTCGAGCCGTGGGCACGGATTGTCAACATCTGCTCATTACGGGCGATGACCGGCTCCGACCACGGAGCGCACTACGCCGCCGCCAAGTCAGGATTGATCGGGCTCACCAAGTCGCTCGCGCTTGAGCTTGCCCCGCGGATCACAGTGAATGCGATCTCACCCGGTTACACCTACACCGACATGACGGCCAGGACACTCGATGAAAAGGGCGACCAGATCTACGCCAAGATCCCGGCCGGCCGCGCCGCCCGCCCGGAGGAGATTGCCGCCCTGGTTGGGTTCCTGTGTTCGGAAGAAGCGGGCTACATCACCGGGGAGACGATCAACATCAACGGCGGGATCTACATGCGATGACCGATATTCGTGCCTATGACCACGACCGGGATTTTGAGCCTCTAAAACTGATCTGGCGCGAGGTCGGCTGGCTCACGGGAGAAAAGCGGGAGGAGGAAGCGCTTAAGCTGTTCGTTGACGGGGCCCGCATCTGGGTGGGGGAAGTCAGCACAAGCGTCGAGTCCGCAGTGGCTGTCGTGCTGGGATCGCTGCGCTACCTGGACGAGGATCTCCCGCTCGCGGGGATTGCCGGAGTGACGACGAGTCGGATCGCGCGCCATCGCGGGCTCACAAGCAGGCTCATCGCCAATGTAATTGCACGCGCAGCTATGGACGGTGCCGCTGTGTGCGGTCTGGGCATGTTCGAACAGGGATACTACAATCGGTTCGGATTCGGGACCGGGAGCTACGAGCACTCGTTCACGTTCGACCCTGCCGCCCTGCGGGTGGATGCCCCTCCGCGCGTCCCGGTTCGCCTCAGTCCGGACGACTGGAAGCGGGTGTACGCCAGTCGCATCGCGCGCCGCCGGGCACACGGATCATGCACCATCGAATCAGCGCCCCTCACCCACGGCGAGATGCTGTGGACGAAAAACGGATTCGGGTTGGGATACGCGGATTCCTCCGGTACGATCACCCACCACTTGTGGGCGGGGACCGACGACCCGGCGCACGGACCATACGCGATATGGTGGCTTGCCTACCGAACCGGCGATGAGTTTATCGAGCTGTTGCAACTGCTGAAAAGCCTAAGCGATCAGGTACACGCAGTGCGAATGGCTGAGCCCCCCGGTATCCAGTTCCAAGACTTCATCACCCAGCCGTTTCGCCTCCATCAGCTCACCCGGGGTGGAAAACTCGAAGTGCGGACGCGTGCCAGTGCCTACTGGCAAGCACGAATCGTTGATCTCCCGCGGTGCATCGCTGCGGTGCGGATTCCGGTCGCGGTTGAGTTCAACCTCGAGCTTGTCGACCCGATCGTGGATTTCCTCCCGCCTGACGCCGCGTGGCATGGAATCGGCGGGAATTATGTGGTTCGCTTCGGCTCGGAGTCCAACGTTCGTCCGGGGCAGAAATCAGGTTTGCCCACACTGCACACGGCGGTGGGGGCGTTCACCCGGTTATGGCTCGGTGTGCTCCCGGCGAGCGGGTTGGCGATAAGTGACGACCTCGCCGGACCGGGGGACTTAATCGCGAAGTTGGATGAAGTGCTGCGTTTGCCGGCGCCGCACTTCGATTGGGACTTCTAAAAAAGGAGGTGAGGCATATGCGTACATTGGGAAGGTTCATCGCTGGCGGGGGAATCGTCGCGTTCTTCTTTTTCAGTTGGATAATTGAGATGCTGTGGAACAGCATCGTCGTCGGCCATCTCGGGCTGTTCAAACCGCTCAACTACTGGCAGGCGGCCGGGCTATGGTTTCTGATCACAATCCTGTTTGCCGGGGTCGGAATCGGGACCGGACGGTCCGTATGGTGGAGCCGGTGGACCCGGGATTAATTAGCCCGCAGGCGAAAGTAACCCGGATTGAAAGCTGTCATGTCGTCTGGGTGCACTGATTCTCCTGGCGGGAACACCCGCGGCAAGCTCCTAATGCTACAATCGGTGTATCTTGAGGAAGTTCGTTTTTCCGCCGCCACCACCGGGTAATGGCAGGCCGCGGTCTCGCCGGAGAGCATCACGGCGTCCGTCCCGTCGAGGATAGCGTTGGCCGTGGGAATGACACCATCGATTGTAGCATCTGCGTCGCGGTGATCACGGGAATCCCAGCACGATTGCACCGCCGAATGATCTGCTTTTGATGCAGCGGCACCTCTTCCACTGAAATTTCCACCCCGAGATCGCCGCGGGCGACGCCATCATTATGGGAGACGGAGAAGGAAAGATCGTCTTTTGGAACCAGGCCGCTCAGGAGATCTTCGGCTACACCGCCGCGGAGATAGTCGGACAGTCCGTTGCCATGCTCATGTCGGAACGCTTCCGGGAGGCCTTCTCTGAGCGGGTGCGACGGTGGCGCAAGACAGGGAGGATCGAAGTTCCCAAGACACGAGTCGTCCGTCCGGGGCTGCGGAAGGACGGAAGCGAGTTTCCGGCTGAGATATCCTACGCCGATTGGGAAGTCGGTGGTAAGACGTTCACCACTGCTGTGATCCGCCGTTACTGACCGGGTGGAGGCGGAACGTAACCTCAGGGCGAGTTACAGACGGCTGCAGCGCACGATGGAGGGCGTGATAGACGCGCCTCGAATCGGCGATTGCGCTGCGCGACCCCTACACCGCGGGACACCAACAGCGGGTGGCGAAGTTGGCGGTCGCGATCGCGGAGGAGATGAAGCTTCCTGCCGATAAAATCGCGGGATTGCGTTATGCGTGCTTGGTACACGATATCGGGAAGCTCGCTGTCCCCGCCGAGATCCTCGCCAAACCAGCAGTACTGACGGAGATGGAATTCGCATTGATCAAGTTCCATCCCCAGCAGGCGTACGACATCCTTAAGGAGGTCGATTTCCCGTGGCCGGTGGCGGACATCGTCCTTCAGCACCACGAGCGACGTGATGGTTCCGGCTATCCGCGGGGGCTTAAGTGCAACGACATCCTCCCCGAAGCGCGGATCATCGCCGTTGCCGATGTCGTCGAGGCGATGGCTTCGCATCGCCCCTACCGCCCGGCGCTGGGGATCGAGGCCGCCCTCGCCGAGATCAAGGCAAAGCGGGGGAAGCTCTATGACCCCCGGGTGGTCGACGCCTGCGTATCCGTGTTCGAGAAGGGGTTCACGTTTGCAGCCGACGGTGATCACCGCCCTCAAGAATCGCAGCCGGGTCACCTTCACTGATTCCTTGTAGCCCCTGCGCTCGTTGGGGACAGTTTGCCGGATACGCTCGATTTCAGTAAAATTTCATTGATATTTCATGACGATGGGGGTGAAGTGCATGGGCGGGGAAGATGGCTCGCCAGCGGTGGTTGAGCGCGCTATTAGTAGCATCACTGCTCGTGTTCGTGGTGCTGATGGCTATCTACGGCCGGCGGCCGTACCTGCCACGGTTGTCGTTTCCCACGGCAGCTGCGTGGGAGAAACTGCCGCTGTACGGGCTGTATTCGTTCATTCGCATGCTCGCCGCTTACCTGCTGTCACTGTTATTCTCCATCGTCTACGGTTATCTCGCCGCTACCAGTCGCCGCGCTGAGCGGTTCCTCGTCCCCGCACTTGACGTATTGCAATCTGTTCCCATCCTCGGATTCTTCCCGGCGGCGATTTACCTGTTTATCCAGCTGACCGGTGGGGGAGAGTTGGGGATAGAACTCGCCTCCGTATTTCTCATCTTCACCTCCCAGGCATGGAACATGACGTTTGGGGTATACGAGGCCATTCTTACCATCCCCGCCGATGCGCGCGAGGCGCTGGAGACGTTTGGCGCCAGCCGCTGGCTTACGTTCAAACGGCTGTTGCTGCCGGCATGCGTGCCGAAGCTGGTGTACAACACGATCATGTCGTGGGCGGGAGGATGGTACTTCCTGATGGCGGCGGAGATCGTGGCTGTGGGGCCGGTGCACTATAAACTTCCCGGGCTGGGCTCGCTGATGTACACCGCGGCGGAGCAGGGGAAAATCGGATTGATGCTGCTCGCGCTCGGCACTCTGGTGGGGATAATCGTAGCGATGGACTTCCTGCTGTGGCGGCCGCTGTCGGTGTGGGCGGAGATCTTCCGTTACGAGTTCACCGCCGCTCCGCCCAGTCGGTCACAGGTGCTCGATTGGTGGCGCCATTCTCACATCGTCCACGCGATCAAGGCCGGAGCGTGAGCGGTGGGGCGGGCGATATCCGCGGCGACTACCGTACCAGCACGGCGGTTGCGGGTACGTCGGCTAGGAGCAGCAGTGGCGCGGGGCAAGCGTCCGCTCGAGTGGGTGATGGCCGGGGCGGGGATAGCGATAGCCGGCTATCTGACGTGGCGCGCGGTCGACGCCCTAATCGCGGCGTTCTCCCAGCCGTTGCCGCACGACGCGGTTCAGATTCCCTTCGCGATCCTCGCGTCACTCGGCCGGCTGACACTGGCGTACCTGATCGCATTAGCATGGACGGTACCGCTCAGTATCTGGATCGGCGAGAACGAACGTGTAGCCCGCATCGTGACCCCGATTGCGGAAATCGGGGCGTCGATCCCGGCCACGGCATTGTTCCCATTGATCGTCCTGTTCGTTATTCGTATCTTCGGGGGAATGAACGCTGCTTCTGTATTGCTCGTCCTCACAGGAATGCAGTGGTATCTGCTGTTCAACCTGATCGCTGGCGCCCGTGCCATCCCTCAGGAATTGAAGGAGATGGCGCACAGCCTGCGTCTGCCGCGATGGCGCTATTGGCAGCGGGTTGTGCTCCCCGCATTGCTTCCGTCATTGCTCACCGGCAGCATCACCGGGTGGGGCGGAGGGTGGAATGCCCTCATTGTTTCCGAATATTTCGTATACAACCAGAAAATTTATCATGTATTAGGAATTGGGGCGCTTCTCGACCGTGCCACATATGAACTGGGGAATGGGGTACTGATCCTGTTGACGCTGGGAGCGATGGTCGGGATAATCATCCTTCTGAACCGGCTGGTGTGGCGACGGTTGTACCAGTGGGCAACCCGGCGCTATCGGTTTGAGTGACGGAGGAGCGGATGGACCTGATGCGGTTGGAAAACGTGGGGAAGCGGTTCGACACCATCTCGGTGTTGGATGGAATCACCATGACAGTGGACGAAGGACAGTTCATCGCGGTGGTTGGCCCGTCCGGGTGCGGGAAATCCACGTTGCTCCGCATCATTGCCGGATTGATTTCTCCCACCACCGGGCAGGTGCTGCTGGCCGGGCGCCTTCTCACCGGGGTCAATCCCGAGACGGCGTTGGTGTTCCAATCGTTCGCGCTGTTGCCGTGGCTCACCGTACAGGCCAATGTGGAGTTGGGACTGGAAGCGCGGCGAATCCTGGTAGCCGAGCGGCGCCGCCGCGCCGGGTTCTATATCGATAAGGTGGGGCTGGAGGGGTACGAGGAGGCGTATCCGCGGGAGCTATCGGGCGGGATGCGCCAGCGGGTCGGTCTGGCGCGGGCGCTGGCGGTGGAACCGAAGATTCTGCTCATGGACGAGCCGTTCTCCGCGCTCGATGCGCTCACCGCGATCAGCCTGCGGGAGCTGGTCCTCGACCTGTGGGCCGATCCGCAGGTGCCGGTGAACGCGTGCATCATGGTCACTCACATCATCGAAGAAGCGGTGGAATTGGCGGATCGGGTACTTGTGCTTTCCACCCATCCAGGGAGGATCGTGAAGGAAGTGGAGGTGACCCTTCCGCGACCGCGGGACAAACGGTGGCCGGAGTTCAATGAATATGTTGACCAGATCTTCTCCCTCATGGCATAATAGGACTAATCATGGACGATAAAATAGACCCGTTACCAGATGCCGGCGTCAATCGCATTCTGGGATTGTTAGAGATCATCGACGATCGCGGTGGGCGCGAGGATATTTACCGAATAGCGCATGAGCTCGATTACGAGTTCGGCGACCTCCTTGCTGTTGTGAAGGCCGCGGAGCTGCTCGGGTTTCTCACCACGCCGGGCGGAGACGCCCTGCTGCTGCCGTTGGGCAAGCAAGTTATCGACGGTGATGCCAACGTAAAAAAGGCGATATTTAAGCGACAACTGGAACAGGTGGCGCTGATTAACCGCATCATTGAGTTCCTCGCTCAGCGCGAAGGCCGAAGCGCTGATAAGGAAGAGATACTGGCCGAATTGTCGCGTCTGCTGCCGCAGGAGGACCCGGAAAAGGTATTTACGACATTGCTCAATTGGGGGCGGTATGCAGAGTTGTTCGGCTACGATCCGGACGAGGACAGATTTTACATTGATCAGATGTGACCGTGATCCACGGGTGTCAACCGCTCGTGGTCAGCGACTATAGCCGGTGCACCTTGAGAAAGTTTGTCTTGCCACCGCCGCCGACCGGGATGCCGCCGGTAACCACGACAAGGTCACCCGGCGCCGCCAGCTTTTGTTCAACGAGGGTATTTCGAATCAGTGAGAGCATTTCGTCGGTGCTGTTGTATTCCGGCACCTGTATTGGCTGTACCCCCCACACCAGTGCCAGCCGCCGGCAGGTTGACTCCCGCGGCGTGAGCGCAATAATCGGTACATGGGGACGTTCGCGCGCCACCTGGCGTGCGGTGTAGCCGCTGAACGTGGAGGTGACAATTAACCGTGCTCCAAGGTCATCGGCAATGCGTGCGGTGGCGTCGCTGATCGCGTCGGTGATCGGTCGGCGGTGAGACACGTGGTCAAACTTGCGCGCGGTGCGGGGTTGAAGCCGGGGTTCGACAATGCAGGCGATGCGGGCCATTGTTTCGACCGCCGCCACCGGGTAATGGCCGACCGCAGTCTCGCCGGAGAGCATCACGGCGTCCGTCCCGTCGAGGATAGCGTTGGCGACATCGCTCGCCTCGGCGCGCGTTGGCCGTGGGAATGACACCATCGATTGTAGCATCTGCGTCGCGGTGATCACGGGAATCCCAGCACGGTTGCACCGCCGAATGATCTGCTTTTGGTGCAGCGGCACCTCTTCCACTGAAATTTCCACCCCGAGATCGCCGCGGGCGACCATCACCGCATCGCTTGCCTCCATGATCGCATCGAAGTTGGCGAGTGCTTCCTTCTTCTCGATCTTGGCCACGATGCCCACCGTGGTGCGATCGCCGGTGATTTCTTCCACCAGGTTTCGCAGCGACTCGATGTCATCGGCATGGCGGACGAACGACAGGGCGAGATAATCGACATGCTGCGCCAGGGCGAACCGGGCGTCGATCTTGTCCTTGTCAGTGAGGGCAGAGATGGGAGCTGTGCTCCCCGGTGCCGCGATTCCCTTGTGCGAAGTGAGCTTCCCGCCCGCCACCACCCGACAGGTAAGCGCGTCCGGTTGCACCTGTTCCACTTGTAATTCGATTTCACCATCATCGAGAAGGAGGCGGTCGCCGGAATGACTACCGGCGATCAACTCGGGATAGGGAAGCGGAATTGTTCTCGGACCGGTCGCGGACGAGGAAAGGACGACGCGGTCGCCGTTGTTCAAAACAAGGGGTTCGGGATCGATCTTGCCGATGCGCAGCTTCGGTCCTTGCAGATCAGCCATGATCGCCACCGGCACCCCTGCAGCAGCGGCAAGCCGCCGGATGACGGTGATGTTGTGCGCGTGTTCGGCGTGGGTCCCGTGTGACAGGTTTATCCGCGCTACGTCCATCCCCGCTTCGATCATCCGCTGCAACGTCGTCTCATCCTGACACGCAGGACCGATGGTGGCAACAATCTTGGTTCGTGCTGTTTCCGGGTCCATCGATTTACCCTCCTGTGCTGGATTGTAGGGGGAAGGGGCAGCGAATGCACGTTACTTGACCGCTCCCCACTGATACACGATAATGAACTGCGTCGGTCCCGTCGTCTAGTGGCCTAGGATATCGGGCTCTCATCCCGGCGACAGGGGTTCGAATCCCCTCGGGACCACAGCTGGTCGCTGAGGTGAATGCCTCGGCGTTGTTTTTATTTGTCCGGGAAATAGAATCGGACTAAAATGGGCTTGGGTGAGGAGAGATGAAGAAGGCGGCGGAACTTCCGGATATACTCACAGCCTCAAGGGGGATAATCGCCGTCATTGTTGCTGTGCTTGGGCTGGTGGGGCCACGCGCATTGGAAGCAGTTGTCGTACTCATTGTTACTGGTTGGACCACCGATATTCTTGATGGCCGCATTGCCCGCCACTACCACAAACCGGAGACGTGGATCGGCGAGCGGGAGTTCGCATTTGACATGATTATGGTGCTCGGCAGCCTGTGTTACCTCGTCCTCGCCGGATTTGTGCCTATCCCACCGGCGGCGGCATACGTCGGGGTGGCAACCTTGTTCGTAATCTACTTTCGCTCTAAGATGGTGACGATGTCGTTTGCGTTTCCGATAGTTGTGTTGCCGCTTGTCATTTCGTATTTTTACGCTCCCCGCGCAGCGTGGATATTTATCGGCTGGGTCATCGCCGCGCTGTTGTTCGACTGGAGGCGGTTCAAAGGGGTGGTGCTCGAATTCATCGCGAACGCGAAAGCGCTCGCCCACCGCTAGATCAGTTTGCCCGAACTCCGGTTAAGGTGGGTGTAGGCACGTTCAGTTGCCACCCGTCCTTGCGGAGTGCGTTTGATGAACCCGACCTGCAGCAGATATGGCTCGACGAGATCGGTGAGGGTATCGCGCTCCTCGGATAATGCGGCGGCGAGCGTGTCCACTCCGACCGGGCCGCCGTTGAATTTGTCGATGATCGCGGTGAGGACGGCACGGTCGAGGAGGGTGAGCCCGAACTCGTCGATCTCCAGCATCCCGAGGGCGGCGCGCGCCGTATCACGATCGATCTTTCCCTCCCCCCGCACCTGCGCGTAGTCGCGTGCTCGTCGCAGCAGACGTCCGGCGATGCGTGGGGTGCCACGGGCGCGGGCGGCGAGTTCGCGGGCACCAGCGGCGGTCACTTCCACTCCGAGAAGCTTCCCGCCACGGACGATGATTGCCTGCAGCTCATCAACGGAGTAAAAGTTCAACCGGAATGACACCTCGAATCGATCGCGCAGCGGTGCCGAGATCAACCCGGCACGGGTCGTGGCTCCGATCAGGGTGAACGGCGGGAGGTCGATGCGCAGCGACTGGGCGTTTGGTCCTTCTCCGAGGATAATGTCGATCTTGTAGTCTTCCATCGCCGGGTACAGAATTTCCTCCACCGGCCGGCGCAAGCGGTGGATTTCATCGATGAAGAAAATATCACGCGGTCGCAGGTTGGTGAGAATCGCCGCGAGATCACCTGCCTTCTCAATCGCCGGACCGGAACTAATTCGGATTCCCACTCCCATCTCTGTGGCGATGATCTGGGCAAGGGTCGTCTTTCCCAACCCGGGTGGGCTGTGAAGAAGGACGTGATCGAGCGGTTCGTCGCGCCCCTGCGCCGCTTGGACATAGATGCGCAGCTTTTCTTTCACCGCCTCCTGGCCGATGAACTCGGTCAGGGTGTGGGGACGCAGCGTCTTGAGGGTTACTTCATCCTCGGCGGCGGTGTCGGCATCGGGACGGACGATTCTTTCAGTTCGCATCTTGAAAACCATTTTACGGACGTGATCCGGCGTGGTCAACCGTGGCGCACACCACGTGGTTCGACGGACAAGCACGATCGGGAAGACGATCAAGGACGAGTGTGCCGACCGGGTTGTCGGCGACGAGCGCGTGGGCAACGTGCATGTGCAGGCATTTTACCCGGGTGAAGTCAGCCGTTCCTCCGATCCCACGTGTAGTCAGGCTGGCGAGCATCCCTGTTCGTTCCAAGTAATCGTGCTCGTGCGGCGTCAACAGAGCGAGGCGGGCGGCGATGTACGCCCGGTGGGCGTGCGCGAACCGGGCAGCAAGAGCGTGATCGGCGCGGACGCGGGCTTCAAGTTCCTTAATCGTTCCTGCCGCTTCCAACCGATCGATCGCGCGGACGAGGAATGGACAGGTGAGCCAATAAGTGGTGGGAAACGGCGCACCGGCAATGAGCGGACGCACGACAATTACCTGCGGATAACCGTGCGGGCAGCGCGCAGCGATTCCGCGAAGCCCACGCGGTGCCCGCCCAAGCTGCCACGTGATGACCTGCCTATCGGTCAGTAACGCTGGTTCCATCGCTCGTCCCCGTATTTCATCTGTGCCAGTTCACGCGCGGCCTGCATTTCTTCCGCAGTTGCGGTTGTGACAACCGGCGGTGCCCCAAGGAACGTGGCGAGTCCGGCGGCGACAACGTCAGCGATCGTCTCCAGCCGTTGTGGTGCCCCAGTTATTTCGGCAATACTCGCGGTGGGAACCGGGTGCGATGGCACCCTGGACGTGCAGTAACCCGGGTGCAGCGCCCGCAATAGTTGCTCCATTGGGACTGCATCCGGGTGAACGAGGATGGTAGTGTGGTAGAGTAGTCCCGTACCGCGACGTGCCTGGGCCGCACCGCCAATTTTCATTGCGCCGAGACGGAGCACGTTGCCGACGGGAACGGCCGCGATTCCGATCCTGCGCAGCGCGGCAGCGATCACCTCCCCCAATCGCGCGAACGTTGTTGCTGCCCCACCCCACTGCTGGCCAGCCCCGGTGTAAATGGAGACGTTGAGGTTCCCAGGATGGTGATACACCGTCCCGCCGCCGGATATGCGCCGGAGAACTGGAATCCCGCGACGATCGGCCTCTTCCATATCAACCTCGGCGGCAAGCGACTGCGACCGTCCGATTACTACCGCGCGGTTGTTCACCCATAGGCGCATGGTGGTTGTCCCGCGCTGGCGCTCAATTTCGAGGAGAGTTTCGTCAAGCGCAAGCCCGAACGCGGGCGGTGACGGGATGAGATTGCGGATGATGCGGATCATTCTCGGACAGCGGCCGCGAATGCTTCCGCGGCGTGATACGAGCTGCGCACGTATGGTCCGGCAACAACGTAGCGGAACCCGATGGCGAGCGCCTCCTGTTGCAGGGTGGCAAACTCATCCGGCGGGACGTAACGTGCGACTGGATAGGCGGTCCGGGTCGGTTGCAGGTATTGGCCGAGGGTGACGATGCTCACCCCAACATCCTTGAGGTCACGCAGTCCTGCCATAATCTCGGCGTGTGTCTCCCCCAACCCGAGCATGAGCGAGCTCTTGGTGATCGTGGTGGGCGACAGTTCATGGAAGCGGGCGAGGACGGCGAGCGATTGATCATACCCGGCACGGGGATCACGCACCGCTGTGGTAATGCGCCTGACCGTCTCCAGGTTATGCCCGAGCACGTCCGCCCCCGCCGTTGCGATCGTCCTGATTGCCGCATCGTTCCCCTGAAAATCGGGGACAAGTGCCTCTACCCGTATAGCCGCATCGCTCCGTTTGATCGCGCGGACAGTTGCGGCGAACACGCTAGCACCACCGTCGGGGAGGTCGTCGCGGTCAACCGAGGTGAGAACGACGTAGCGCAGGCCGAGTGCCTGGACCGCTTCCGCCACCCGACGTGGTTCGTCACGATCGACTTTTCCGTGCGGATTGCCGGTGGGGACGGCACAAAACCGGCATGCGCGCGTGCACGTGTCGCCAAGGAGCATAAACGTCGCTGTCCGCGCCCCCCAGCATTCGACCGCGTTTGGACACAGCGCTCCTTGGCACACGGTGGTCAAGCGATAGCGCGCGAGCACATCTCGCACCATCCGCATATCCCGCACTTGGTTCGGAGTGGGGGCGTGCACCCGCAGCCAGTCGGGCCGTGATCTCACTTTGTCCCCCGCCAATACCGTGCCGGATCTTCGTCTACGAACTCCCATCCAAACAACGGCTCCATCTTGGCGAGCAAGGTCTGTGCTACGGCAGTGAGCGAAGGGGCGGTTCCGATCAGTTCGTTGAGGGAAGCCATCTCGATGGGAAGGCCGCACGGATGAATCATTCCAAAGTGCTTTTGGTTCACGGCCACGTTGAACGCCAGGCCGTGGCGCGTCACCCAGTGCTTGACGTACACTCCAACCGACGCGATCTTGCGCGCTCCGACCCATACTCCGGGAAATCCGGGGCGCCGTTGCCCCTCGATCCCGTACTCGGCAAGGAGGTCGATCACTCCCTGTTCCAGGTTGCGGATGTAGCGGCGCAGATCACGCCCTTGGTCGCGGAGATCGATGATCGGATACACCACGAGCTGACCAGGACCGTGGTAAGTGATATCGCCGCCCCGTTCAACCTCGTACACGGTGATTCCGGCGGCGTCCAGCACTTCGGATGGGACGAGGATATTGTTTGCCGATCCCGACCGGCCGATGGTGAATACCGGGTCGTGTTCCACTGTGATCACCGTATCGCGGATCTTTCCCGCCACCCGGGCCTCGTGAAGCTGACGCTGCAGCAGGTACACCGCCGCGTAGTCCGTCCGCCCAAGGGGAAGATGGGTTACGATCTGCGTACGTTCACGCGATTTCAGCCAAGAGCTCATCTTGTTTCGCCTTATCCCCTTCCCGCTTTACGATCCGCACGAGCGTTCCGTCCGTGGGCGCTTCGACGACGAACGTCGTTTTCTCCGTTTCCACTTCGAGCAGATCTTCACCGGCGGTGACCGCATCCCCTTCCGCCTTTAGCCACGCGGTGATCGTCACCTCGTCTACCTCCCCCAGGTCGGGAAGGCGGACTGCATGCGTTGTGGTCATAACACCCCTCCTTCGCCGGAATACTAGCCGATTAAATGAGAGGTTTCACCTTGTAATCCCGGAATCCGCCCCCTATATTTTGGTGGTGAAGGGAGGGAGAAATGGGGTTCACCTGTGGGCTAGTTGGACTGCCCAACGCGGGAAAATCGACGATCTTCAACGCGCTGTCCGGTGCGGATGCGCGTGTGGAACCGTATCCATTCTGCACAATCGATGCGAATATTGGTACGGTCCCGGTGCCGGATGCACGCCTTGACCGGCTTGCCGCTCTGTTTCCGGACAAGAAACGTGTCCCCACCCATCTCGAGTTCATCGATATCGCCGGGTTGGTGCCAGGGGCGAGCGAGGGTGAGGGAATGGGGAACCAGTTTCTCGCGGAGATTCGTGCTGTGGACGCGATCCTTCATATCGTGCGCTGTTTCTCCGATCAGAACGTGGCTCACGTCGCCGGTGGGATTGACCCGATCCGGGATATCGAGGCAGTGGAAACTGAGCTGCTGCTCAAGGATTTGGAGACGATGACGCGGGTGCGGGAGCGCCTCGCCCGTGAGGCGAAAGGGCCGGATCGCCGCGCTCCGGCGCGATTGGCAGCGTGGCAAGAGCTCGTCGACGCCGTCGCCGCGGGAGTGCCGCTGCGCAATCAGGAAATCCCGCATGTAGTTGCGGATCTGGTGCGCGAGGTGGCGCCGCTCACCATCAAACCGGTGATCTATGTGGCAAACGGGGGTGGAGATGGCGAGGATCAGTATACCGCCCGTGTTGCCGCGTATGCCGCGGAGCATGGGGCGGAGGCGATTGCGATCTCCGGCTGGATCGAAGCAGAGGTCGCTGCGGCAGCGGGTTCGACCGCGGAGAGGACGGCACTTCTCGCCGAGTGGGGGCTCGCAGAAACCGGGTTGTCACGTTTGATCCGTGCCGGCTACCGCGCGTTGGATCTCGTGACGTTCTTCACATTTGTGGGGCCGGAAGCGCGGGCATGGACGGTGCCGCACGGGACAACAGCCCCTCAGGCCGGGGGGATGATCCACTCCGATTTCGCCGATCGGTTCGTCCTCGCCGAGGTGATGAACTTGGATGAACTCATCGCGACGGGATCAGAGCACGCCCTGCGGGAGAGTGGCCGAGTGACGCGGGCAGGGCGCGATTACGTCGTGCAAGACGGGGACGTAATCCACTTTATCTCCGCATGAACCCGCGCGTTCTTTCCGTCGACGCTCCTGAGCTCTTCGATGCGGTGCACGAGATTCTCGAGACCGGCGGTGTCCTGATATTTCCAACCGACACGGTGTATGGAATCGGAGGGAGCCCGTGGGATGAGGGCGCACTTGCCCGTGTGCGGGCGCTGAAGGGGCGCCCGGCGGATCAGCCGTTCACCCTCCACCTTCCCGGGCGCGATTGGATCGCGCGGGTGGCCCAGCTCGACCAGCGGACGCGGGAAATTGTGGATCACTTTCTCCCGGGACCGTACACGTTCCTCCTTCCCGCCCTTCCCGGCGCGCCGGTAAGTGCAGTAATGGATAGGAAGGTGGGCGTTCGCGTGCCGGGACACCCGTTTTTCTCCCACGTGCTCGCCCGACTCAACCGCGCCCTGTTCGGGACAAGCGTCAATCGCAGCGGTGAGCTCCCGCTTGTTGACCTCGCCACGATCATCGAGGAATTCTCAGGTGTCGACTTGATCGTTACCGGCCCGATTACGATCGGGACTCCGTCAGCGGTAATTGACCTGACAACGGACCCGCCCATTGCCATCCGCGGTACCCTGCCCGAGGGACTGCGATGAAATTCGCGCCGCTTACTCTTCTGTTGATCACCGTAATATGGGGATGGACGTTTGTCCTGGTGAAGGAAGGGATGAGCGAAGTGGGACCACTCACGTTCCTCGCCGGCCGGTTTCTTATCGCGTTTTTGCTTTTGATCCCCCTATTTTGGGGCGCGGTGCGCCGCATCGACCGCCGTACCCTGGGAGCGGGTGCGGTAATCGGCGTTGCGCTGTTCAGCGGATATTTGTTTCAGACATGGGGGCTTGTCTACACCACCGCCCGTATACTTGTGTAATGTGTAGCGACTAACACTTGACTAGGCATGGCCCCTTCTCCAAGATGACCTTACTAGACCAGACTGCCGGTCAAACTTAGCACACCGGGCGTACAACTTTTCCACTGTACTGCCCTGGGGGCTGGGGGCTTGGCACCCGAAAGTAGCTCTAGAGCCACTTTGGCCTTGAACTGGGGTGAACTTGCACCGCTTGTCCACTCTAACCCTCTCTTCAATTGACCCTCTCTAAACCTGGTGTCCAATTCAGAGGGTCCACTGCAGTCACACTTTCCCAAGAACTCCTCGAAAGCCCATAAGTCCAGATCCCGGGATGGGTCCCCATCTCTTGGATCATCTACCCGAGGTCTTGACATTTCGTGTTAGATCCCTATAATGGCTTATTGTGAAATTTGGTTTTCAGGAAGTGGAAACCGTGGCGAAGATGAATAAGTCTGTAGAGAAGGCACTCAATATACTTGAGGAACTTGCTGGTGGTGATGCTATTTCTCTTACGGAGCTTTCACAGCGTTTATCTTATCCTCCTAGTACTGCGTATCGTCTGCTAAACACTCTCGTTGACAAGAACTATGTGTATAAGAATAAAAACCTTTATAGAATTGGCCCAGGAGTATTGCGATTGCAGGCTCTGTCACGGCAGAATCTTCAACTAGAACAACTTGTATGGCCTTTCTTAGTTGAGTTAGAAAAGCAAACAGAGTTAACTACTAACTTGGCAATAAAAGATGGATTGGAAATGTTTATAATTAAGATCATAAACGGTTCTAAAAATTTAGTCGTAAACCATAATCTGGGGATGTCTGTTCCTCTTCATGCCTCTGCGTTAGGTAAATGTTTGCTCGCCTTTTCACCAACGGATGAGCAATGGATGTTTTTGAATCATTTGGAGCTAAAGAAGTATACTCCTAGAACAATTACTGATTTAACTCACTTAACTCAAGAACTCGAAGTGACTAAGCAGCGTGGTTACAGCGTTGATGATGAGGAATTCGTAACGGGCATCCGTTGTATTGGGGTACCACTTTTAGATGCGGATAACAGGGTGATCGCTGCCATGAGCATTTCTGGATTAACATCCCAGGTCAATGATGCAACACTAGGGAACTACGTGAAAACTGCTATGAGTATAGGAAGGAAGGTTTCGTCACTTATATTGTTGTCCCATAATGCAGAGTATGCTTAACTAATACCTGGTGATTGCCTAGTGTCAGCGGGTAAAGGTGATTGCCGTTCAAAGGAGGTGAGGAAAAGCGTTGAGGTGAGAGGGAGCTTTATTGGGCAGTAATCAGCAAAGGAAGAGAGTTAGTACTATAACTAAGGAGGAGACAATGAGTAAAAAGAAAATTGTGCGATTGTTTGTGGTCATGATAGGAATAGCGACTTTGTTGGTATTAATGGGCGGTGTTATTGCTCAGGCGCAGGCGGCCAGCAAAACCATCATTGTTGGTACCTCAGCAGATTATCCACCGTTTGAATGGGTCGATGGAAATGGCAATTACGTAGGTTTTGATATGGATGTCATGCGGGCGATCGCTATAGAAGAGGGCTACAACATCGTAATCAAAGATATTGGTTTCGATGCGCTAATACCGGCTTTGCAAGCAGGCAAGATCGATATAATCGCTGCTGATCTAACGATCACACCAGCGCGAGCTAAAGTAATTTCTTACTCAGTTCCTTATTGGGCATCAGATTTTGATGTACTTGTGCGTAAGGACTCGGGCCTCAACATCATTACTGCTCTTAGCCTTGGACATAAAGTCGGGGCGCAAACGGGCACAACGCAGAACGAGTTTATGAATAACCTCATTAAAAGTGGGGTTAACGTACAGGTAAAGCTGTATGAGACTAATAATCTCGCGATTCTGGACCTAAAAGCAGGCCGGCTAGATGCTTTCATTAGTGATTCGCCAGCTGCCCAGGCATTCCAGAAGGCAAATTCGAACGTTCTGGTAGACGTTGGGGTTATCCATACTGGTGAGAATGCCGGATTTGCTGTTCAGAAAGGTGACCCCAAAGGAATACTGCCGCTGATTAAGGACGGCCTAGCTAAGCTACACGCAAATGGGGTGTGGGGTAACCTAGTTACTGCGTATATGACAGGCAATTTAAAGAAAATTACTGATTGTTACGCACAATTTGGGCATTATATCACTGTAGAGAAGGATCCAGTTACTTACGCAAAGGATCTAGCGGCGTGTATGACAAGTAAATAGTGGACAAGATGGAGGGCCGCACCTAGGTATATCTGTGCGGCCTTCCGGTTATGTCTTAGTGCATAAACTATTGCAAAGGAGGGTTTGCTATGTACAGTGTTGATAGCGCACTAAGAAGGCACTTCATACCGACTATGGTCCTCATGGTGATTATACTTCTGAGCGTTACCACGTTCGTTGCAGCCACAACCCCGGCGAAGGTTGCCAATCACTGCACGATGTTACTTGTCGGAAAAGGTGCAACAACGGATGGGTCTGTGTTAATTGCCCGTAATGAAGATTTCCCCGGGAATTGGGCTAAGCATATCATTATTGTGCCGTTCGCAACTCATAAGTCGGGTGCAGTAATCAAATCCGCTACTGGATTTGTTATGCCTCTTCCACCTATAACCTATGGGTACATCTCTCTCCAAGACTGGGATCCAACTCAAGGACGGTTTAATGAGGGAGGCATCAACGAATATCAAGTAGGGGTAAGCGCTACAGAGTCTGCCAGTCAAAATGCTAAGGCTAAAGCAGTAGACCCAGTAGTGAAGACAGGCATAGGGGAAAACATAATAACGGCAATAGTTCTCCAGCAAGCCAAGACCGCATTAGAGGGAGTAGAGCTAGTAGGGCAACTAGTTGAAAAATACGGATCCAGCGAGATATTCGGCATGGCAATAGGGGATCCGAATGAAGTCTGGTTACTGGAAGTAGGGGGCGGGCATCACTGGGTAGCTGAAAGAGTTCCAGATAATAGCTATGTGTTGGAGCCAAATGCGTTACGTATAGGAAAGGTCGATTTGTCTGACACAGTTGATTTTAGAGGATCTCCGGATCTTATCACCTTTGCGGAAGAACACGGACTTTATGATCCTGCCAGCGGTGAACCGTTTAACTTCGCCAAGGCATATGGAACGGCTAGCAACCCATCGGTTCGAAACTATCGTCGGGTATGGGGAGCAGAGTATTTTCTAAGTCCGTCAACTCACCCTAACCCTAACGCAAAGTGGTATCCATTGTTTCTTGCTCCTGACCAGAAAATTTCCCCGCAGCGCGTGATGTCCCTTATGCGGTATCATTATCAGGGAACTAAATACGATACGGAAACTGCTACTGGCAAGAATGAAAGAGCTATTGGCATCAGCAATACACTGGAGTCACATGTTTTGCAATTAAGGAGTTGGCTTCCTAATCCAATAGGTGGAGTGGAATGGGTGGCTATGTCTGCTCCTAGGACAAGTGTTTATGTGCCTTATTACTCGGGCATCACAAAGATACCTTACAATTATCAAATTGGCACCGATCATTATGACGGCGCGTCTGCTTACTGGGCGTTCCGAACGGTAACCAGCCTAACCTTTACAAATTTCCCAAAGTTAGCGAAGGATGTGCAGCCGGTTTGGAAGGCGTTTGAAGAGCGCGAATTTGCGCTACAGCCGGCTATTGAAAAACTCGCCGTTGAATTATATGGTCAGAATAAGACTTTAGCGACGGAGTTTCTTACTACCTACTCCGACGGTCTAGCTTTAGAGGCATTGAGCACAGCTTTCACTCTGGAAGAGTCTTTAAGGACAAAAATAGCCGGTGAAGCGCACGGCGCTTATTAATAAGTGGGGGGTAGCCTCCACCAGAGTGAATCCATCCTGGTGGAGGCTACTCTATAAGTTTTGAGAATAAAGAGTATTACTGCAAGTTGCAAGGTTTCCGATTGGAGATCTTACGAAGGCGGTGATTTCTATCGAAAGGTTATATGGATTAGGAAATCAGGCATTATTCATAGCAGAGGTGTTCTGGATGGATTTATTTATGAAGTGTTGTCAAGTTATCTATTTAGAGCTCATTGATGGAGTGAAGGAGATATCTTGAAAAGAGGAAAAGGGAGAGTAAACCCTTGACGAGAATTTTAGCTTCTAATCTTAGATGCGTCACTTGTGGTAGAGAATACTCTTTTGACGATAAGAAATTCTTATGCCCTAAATGCGGGAAGAAATTATACGGGAAAGTCATAACTACACCTGGAACCCTTGAAGTCGGATATCACTACGATGGTGCGGAGAGCATCGTTAACAAAAATGTTTTGAAGTGCCGGAGCGGAGGTGTTTGGAAGTACAGCGAATTATTACCAATCTTCAATGAGGAATTCATCGTAACTTTGGGTGAAGGAGATACTCCTCTTACCAAGTGCGAAAGGCTTGGACATGAACTTAGTCTCAATTCTCTCTATATTAAAAACGAGACGTTAAACCCGACGGGTTCCTTTAAAGATCGGGGGGCTGCTGTCGCGATAAGCAAGGCGAGGGAATACGGGTTTGATACTGTATCTTGCGCTTCCTCAGGTAGCCTAGCTGCGGCAATAGCGGCTTATGCATCTAAAGCGGGGTTAAAGAGCTACATTTTCGTTCCCGCAGCTACACCACACGCCAAGATCACCCAAGCATTGATGTATGGCGCAAAAGTTATCGCCGTTCGGGGTATTTATGAAGAGGCCATGAACCTTCAGATTGAGGTTTGTGAAGATAGGAGCTGGTATAACTGTACAAATGGGCTTAACCCCTTTAGGCTTGAGGGTGATAAAACGACAGCTTATGAGATCTGCGAGCAACTTGGTTGGAACGCTCCTGATAAACTTATCATTCCAACTGGTAGCGGGGGTAATCTAGCAGGTGAGTGGAAAGGATTTAAAGAATTCTTTAAACTGGGGCTAATCCACACTTTGCCTAAACTTATTGCAGTACAGGTTACAGCCGGGGCTCCAATAGCAAAGGCGTTTTTGGAGGATAAGGATGAAGCATCACCGCTTCCCTTGAAATCAGTAGAGGATACGATTGCAGGTGGACTAGTTGGGGCTTATTCCGAGTATGGAACCCTTGCCCTCCGCGCCATTAGGGAATCACATGGCATAGCTAACATTGTTGATGATAAGAGCATTTTAGAGGCTCAAAAGTTGCTAGCTCAGACTGAGGGTATCTTTGCTGAACCTTCAGGGGCAGCAAGTATAGCTAGCCTTATTCAAATGGCCGAAAATAAAGAGGTCAATAAAAACGAAGTCATAGTGTGTGTAATTACCGGCAACGGGCTTCGCGATATCGAAGTCGCAAGAGGACTTGTGCCAGTTCCTATCGAGGTCGAGCCTAATATAGAAGATTTTCGACGTGCTATGCAGGGAACAAATGGTGCGCTTTGAACGCGTCACTATAACGACTAGTTCAGTACTTTGGTTAATATGAGTACATTGTGTCTACGGTGTAAAGGAAAGGTGCTCTATATATCAGTGAAATGGATATAAAGGGATGGTCAAAAAGGAGGTACCACAATAATGGGTTTATTAAACCTTATCTGGAGTAGCTTTCCTGCGTTGTTGCGGGGAACAGTGGTAACTTTGGAATTGACTTTGGCTTTTCTTAGCCTTGGTCTTATCATAGGGATTTCTCTAGCGCTTAGCCGGGTTTATGGCGGGCAAGTATTAGCTAAGCTAGCATCCGGCTTCGAACAGATTTTTCGTGGTATTCCTGCTCTTGTTCTTCTCTTTCTGTTTTACTTTGGGGCTGCTGAATTTGGCATTAACCTCTCAGTGGTTACGGCGGCAATTTTAGCGATGGGGCTACGATCATCCGCTTATCAATCCCAGATATTTCGAGGAGCTATTCAATCAATCAGCAGCGGGCAAATGATGGCAGCACGTGCGTTAGGAATGAATTTGTACAAAGCAGCCCGTTATATCATTCTGCCGCAAGCATTGCGATTTTCTATTGCTCCCTGGAGTAACGAGTATGCCGGGGTGTTAAAGGATACGTCACTTTGTTATGCGATTGGGGTTGTCGAACTGATGCGGCAAGGGAGATACATTGTGGCTAGAACGTTTGGGCACAGCCTCCTAATCTACATATTAATTGCAGTTATTTATTTTATTCTAGTCTATATTGGCTTGAAAGGGCTTAGGCTATTGGAGATAAGATTACATGTTCCAGGTTTTGAAACAAAAAGAAATGGACTTGAAAGGATTTGATATGTCGAATAACATAATCTTAAGAGTTGAAGACCTCCACAAGGTATATGGGGCATTAGAAGTTTTAAAAGGGGTAACGTTTAGTCTTAGCAAAGGAGAGTCGAAAGTTATCATCGGACCTTCCGGTACAGGGAAAAGTACGCTACTCAGATGCATCAATCGGCTTACCCAACCGAGTTCTGGGCGGGTTTGGCTTGATGACGTTGAAGTAACCGATCATAAGGCCAACATCAATCAAATCCGCGCTTCCATAGGGATGGTCTTTCAAGATTTTAATCTCTTTTCCCACTTGCAGATATTAGATAATGTGCGAATAGGCCCGATGAAAGTCAAAGGCATGAGCAAAGAAGAAGCGACCAAACTTGCAATGGAGGAACTTGCTAATGTAGGGCTCGCCGACAAAGTTAAAGCCTATCCAGCGGAGCTCTCGGGTGGGCAGCAACAACGGGCATCTATCGCCCGTGCTCTAGCTATGAACCCGAAACTAATCCTATTTGATGAACCAACCTCGGCCCTCGATCCCGAACTAATCGGTGAGGTTCTCACGGTAATGATCAATCTCGCTAAGGACGGGATGACTATGCTAGTTGTCTCCCATGAAATGGGCTTTGCGAGATCAGTAGCAGATGAGATTATATTTCTTGAAAATGGAGTAATCCTAGAAGAGGGTCCTCCAAATCAACTCTTCCTTCATCCTAAGCATAATAGGACTGCCGAGTTTTTGCATAAAATTACAGAATTATACGGGGAGACAGTTAAATGAGCCTAGTTTTCAGTTGGGGTTGGTTGCCGCTATTAGGTAAAGGGGCCTTAGTTACTTTTGAGCTAACGGTGTTATCGATCTCCATTGGTTTGTTTTTAGGTATTTTGCTCTCACTGGGACGAGTATATGGCAACAAGCCGGTATATTTGCTCTCCAGCTTTTATGTACAGGTATTTCGTGGTACTCCTTTGCTGACTCAGCTTTTTATTCTCTACTTTGGTCTTCCGTCTGTGGGCATTATGCTCCCACCATTTTTAGCGGCGGTTATTGGTATGGGCTTGAATAGTGGGGCTTATCAGGCAGAGTATTTCCGCGGGTCAATCCAAACAATTAGGGGGGGGCAAATGGTAGCTGCCAGGGCTTTAGGGATGAGTCAATGGCAAGCTATTAAGTACATTATTCTCCCGCAGGCATTAAGGCTAGCCATCCCTTCTTGGTCTAATGAATTGATTTACCTGTTGAAATATTCCTCGATAGCCTATATGATTCAAGTTCCCGAACTGATGTTTGAGGGAAGAGTCATTGCTAGTCAGACGTTCAGAACTTTCGAAGTCTTTTTAGTTGTTGCATTAATGTATCTCGCGGTTGTGATTGTTCTTTCTCAACTCTTAGGAGCTTTGGAAAGAAGGTTTAAGATTCCAGGGTTGGGAAGGAGTGGGCGGATATTGACCTGATTGGTTTTGTATTGATTAATAAGTAAAACAGTTAATAATCTTGTAAGGAGGTATACGTTGAGCAATTCGGTGATTTTAAAAACTCCCATTCCGGGACCCAAATCGCGTGAGATCGCCGCTAAGAAAATGCAATATGTCCCTAAGGCATTTGCAACTCTTGCGCCTTTCTACATTGCGGACGGGCACGGCGCTCTGGTGAGAGACGCCGATGGCAATCAGTTCATCGATTTTACTGGTGGATGGGGATGCTTGATCGTTGGGCACACACCGAAGCGCGTCTGCAATGCGATCAGTGATCAAGCTGCCAAGTACATACATACGGACTTTACAGCCGTTCCTTACGAGCCATTCGTTGTGCTCGCAGAGCGGCTTGCTAAACTAGCTCCCGGTCACGGTCCTAAGCAGGTTGCGTTTTTTAACAGTGGTGCCGAAGCGATAGAAAATGCAGTGAAAATTGCCCGCAAATATACAAAACGTCGCGCAGTTGTAGTATTCGAAGGAGCATTCCATGGTCGCACGCTACTCACGATGACCATGACACATAAAGCGTCTCCGTATAAAGCGGGATTTGGCCCATTTGCTTCCGACATTTATCGACTTCCGTTTCCCAATCTTTACCGTAACAATATGAGCATCGCAGATTTTGACCGAGCGTTTGCGGCCCTTGTGGATCCGATGGAAGTTGCTGCCATTGTCGTAGAACCGCTGCAAGGAGAAGGAGGGTTTGTCGTCCCCGTCGAAGGGTTCCTTGAGTACCTCCGCAAGTTTACCGATCAGTATGGCATTGTACTTGTGGCAGACGAGATCCAAACCGGGGTTGGACGAACAGGAAAATTCTTTGCCGTTGAGCACTACGGAGTGGAACCGGACTTAATCACCATTGCCAAATCCATCGCTGCCGGTCTACCCCTTTCTGCTGTTATCGGTAAAAAGAAGATCTACGATAGCATCCCCGAAAGCTCCATCGGTGGGACGTATGTCGGAAACCCAGTAGCCTGTAGAGCAGCCATTGAAGTTCTGAACATCATCGAAGAGGACAATCTGCTCGATCGCGCTGTTGCCATCGGTGGCATCGTCCGCGCACGGTTCGTAGACATGCAGCAGAAGTACCAGATTATTGGAGACGTACGCGGTCTCGGGGCCATGCTGGGAATGGAATTAGTCAAGGATCACAGCACCAAAGAGCCAGCTAAGGAAGAGTGTTCCGCCATCGTGCAGGAGTGCCTGCACCACGGATTGATAATCCCAAGTGCCGGCATTTATGGAAACGTACTACGAATGCTTGTTAGCCTGACCATTACAGATGAACAACTAAACGAGGGACTGGATATTCTCGAACGAGCGATTCAGAAGGTTTCTAGCTAAAAACGGCAATCCAACCCACAAAAAGGAGTGATAGATATGAAAAAACGAGTGATCATCATGGGGGCCGCCGGGCGCGACTTCCACAACTTCAACACCGTATTTCGGGACAATCCGGATTACGAGGTAGTGGCGTTTACCGCCACGCAGATCCCGGACATCGAGGGGCGGGTTTACCCTCCGGAGC
>WFSM01000088.1 GCA_015485945.1 Candidatus Bipolaricaulota bacterium
GCACAATGCCTGCCCATGCCCAACGGTGTTTCACTACCCATCACCTCCGATTTGTACTAACCAATATACACTAAAATGGTCTTTCGGTGTCAAACAAGGGGAACGATGGCGGTACGAGGCGTAAACTACAGTGCGGTACACGGCATCAGCACGCTAATTGCGGTCAAGCGTGATCGGCACCGCAGCGTGGCCACGGCGACGTTTTGGCGATACGACGATCGCCGTCAAGAAGATTACTGTCGCCATGATCGCGATTGACGATCCGATCGGCAGGTCGGCGGCGAGAGAGAGCAGGAATCCGCCCAGTGCAGCGATGGTTCCTAAGGACGGAGCAAGGAAAAACACCTTTTTGATATCGTACGCCAACTGATACGCCGCTGCCGCGGGGAGGATCATGAGCGTGTAAATCAGCAGCCCACCGGTAATGCGAAGGGAAAACGCTACGGTAAGCGCTGTCATAAATAGGATTGTGTAGTAGTAGTTGTGGGTGTTGATCCCGGACGCAGCGGCGAGCTTGCGGTTAAGTAATATCGCTAAAAACCCTTTGCCGAACGCAAAAATGATGATGATTATTACACCACCGAGCACGGCCAATTTTACTACGTCGCCCATTGTGATGCCGAGGATGCTGCCCCACAGTAATGACAACGCGCCATTTCCGATCCCGGAACTCGGAGCTATGCTCAGAAATATCAACCCAAGCGCCATCATCAGCGGGAAAATCGCTCCGATGATGGTGTCGGCGTTAAGCCGCGACAGCTCTGACAACGGCCCCAGCACCGCGGCCATTACAACCGCGAATATGATTGCCATCAAGAGGGGGTCAAGCCCGGAAACCGCGATTCCAAGCGCTGCTCCGGCGAATGCAGCGTGCGACATGGCAAACCCGAGTGATGACAGGTTCATGCGGACAACGAAGATCCCCATCGTGCTGCACAGCGCACCGGCGAGAAGGCCGCCGATCAGGGTGGGAAGAAAAATGTGGACGGGAATCCCAAACATTGGATTACATCCTGACGTGGATTGGGGGTTGTTCCGGGACAGCGATTCTTCCCGCAACAATGGTGATGATGCGGTCAGCGGCGTCAAGGAGTGGCCCCGGTTCATGGCTGACAACCACGGTGGTGAGGCGGAGCTCGCGATGAATACGCAGGACAAGATGGGAAAGCTCTAGTTTCGCCTGCGGATCGAGGTTGGCCATCGGCTCATCTAACAGGAGGATCTCAGGCTGACGTGCGATCACGCGTGCGAGGAGGATTTTGCGCTGCTGCCCACCGGACAACCTCCCGATTGGGCGGCGGGCGAGCTCCTCCGCTCCCACTGCCGCCAGGGCGACGCTCACCGCGCGGTGGTCCTCCCGTCCCGGCAGACGAAACATCCCCAATCGCGCAAACCGCCCCATTAACACGACATCACGGGCGAGGAACGGGGTGGGGGGATCGAAGAACATGTCTTGGGGAAGATAGGCGATTCGCTGCCGCAGCCGATGGTTGCGGGGAGAAACAGCGGCGCCGAGTGCTCGCACTGTGCCCGCAGTTACTGGGAGCAGCCCGTTCATCACTTCGAGAAGTGTTGTTTTCCCCGCTCCGTTTGGGCCGATGACTCCGAGGATCACGCCGCGGTCAACTGCAAGCGAAATTCCATACAGTGCTGGGATTCGTTCCCCTTCATAGATTGCAGTGACGTTCTCCAGCTCTATCGTGTAATCGTCCACGTAAACAACTCCTCGATCGGCCGGTGCTGGGTACGTGCGCCCTCCTCCCGCAATTCGCCGGATTTGAATTCCTCCACTACTTCAGGACGCAATTCGATCACGACAGATTTCCCAGCGGCAGTGGTGAATCGAACGCGCGGCCGACCGGATTCTACCACCTGTAGGTTTCCTTTACCGGTTGTGCACCCTGATCCGATTTGCACCCCGTCGGTGAGGCAGGACAGTGGCGTCTCGTACCCGGTTTCGGACACGGCGGTGATCCCGAAGTAGCCCGTGCTTCCGAGGAGGCTGAGCGCAAGAAGGCCCATTCTGACGCCAGCGACGAGAAACGGGCCAAGGTGACCGTGCAACTTGGTACCACGGTCGATCAACGCGACGAGATCAACAGCATCCGGATCAATGCGAAGCGTTTCCATCGTCATTTTCTCGACACCGGGGTGATTGCGGAAAACAGATTTAGTGCGTTCTGGTTGAATAGATCGGGCACAGTTGCGGTATTGGGCATCGCTCCGGGAAAGTTCGACAGCACGACGTGCACTGCTCCGATTTCCTGAGCGAGTTTAGCGCCGAAATTCACACCGCTTTGCAGGTTGTCGATCACAAGGCGGGCGTGCTTTTTCTTCCCGATGGTTGCCAATGATACCAGGTCCTTCATCGACAAGTCTTCCGGCACTCCGTAGGTAGCAACTACATTGAACCCGAGCCAGGATACGAATGGAACCTGCCACTGCATGCAGATAACCGGGATCGCGGCGACGTCGAGTTTAACGGCCTGCTGCTTCAATGCAGCCGCCAACGTGGTGAGTTTTTTCGTGTACGCAGCGGCGTTGGCGGTGAACGTTTTTTTGTCGTCCGGGAGGAGTGTACTCAGTGCTGCAGCGATCGCGTCGACCTTTGCCACCGCTCCGTCCGGGGTGTTCCAGTTACCCTTAAGTTGTAGCACCCGTGCACCGCTCTTGAGTGAGGAACGAAGCGTGTCCATCCACGGCTCAAACCCAGAATAAATTACGAGTGACGCGTCCGCTACCGCCCGGATATCGCGTGGGCGTAAATCGTAATTGGCGGGGCAAAACCCGGACGGAATGATCGTCACCACGGTTACCAAGTTTCCTCCAACTGCCTGCACAAATTCGCCGAACACGGCATGGGTGGCGACAACGGTGGGCACGGATGCTCCGATTGCCCATCCGCCAAGTCCGATAACTAGTACCAACGAAATCAATAGACCTGTTCGCAGCATATCATCCTCCTTTATAAAAACCCTCCGCTGAATACCCCGCAGCTTGCTGCGGGGATGAAAGCGGAGATTCGCCGCCGCCGAATCGGTTTGTTGTTTGTCCGGACTGCATGAAACCTGAGACAGAGAGCGTCGGGCGCAAGACCCGACGTTACGGGAAACAGCAGCTTGCGTAACGGCGCACCTTGTGTGCGACGTTGGTTTCCTGTGTCCGTGTGGCGACAGGGCGATACTTCAACCTTCACCATAAGGATCAACTCCGGTTAGACCTCTAATGCCCCGCAGCTCGCTGCGGGGTTCTTTATTTTATGTTTCTTCCAGTTGAAGTGGCAGTGAGCTCACCGTGCTTAACCCCTTTCAGACTGATCAGCCGATCTGCCAGCCGTTCGATTGCCTTTGCCTCTCCCTTTACTGCAATAAACTCGAGGCAGTTGGTGATGTCTAAGTGAATATGCGTACTGGCGATTACTTGCGGCAGGGCGTGGTGTTGAATCTCTGTGAGCGCCTCACCGATGCCGGGGCGGTGGTGGTCATAGAGGAGGGTGATCACTCCTGCTACTTCCTCACCTTCTTCCCATTCCTGATGCACGAGCTGACGGCGGATCGCGTCGCGGATCGCTTCAGACCGGTTTTCGTATCCACGCGCTTGGATTAATGCGTCAAACGCAGTTAGGAGATCCTGTTCGATCGATATGCTGAACCTGACGAGCTTTCCCATCGTTCTCCGGTAACACCTTTTGAAATTTTGTAACACGGAAACTATACCGCGTAAACTCAGAGTTTCAAGGTGGGGTTTGCATCACCCCCGGCGCGCGCGGTATAGTACCTCCATTATGGAAGTATTTGGAGAAGCGTTTGGGTGTGATAAGCCACTGATTGGAATGATTCATCTCCCTCCTCTGCCCGGTAGCCCACGCTACACGGGTGAGGGAATGGCCGCGATCATTACCGCTGCCCGGCGTGATTTACATGCGTTGGAGGATGGAGGTGCTGATGGAGCAATCATCGAAAACATGTTCGACACGCCGTTCGCTAAGCAAGCCCCCAAGGAAACCATTGCTGCAATGACGGTGGTGGTGCAGGACATGGTGCGTGAAGCGCGCATTCCGATCGGAGTGAACGTGCTTCGCAACGATGGGATCGCCGCGCTTGCCATCGCCGCCGCCACCGGTGCCAAGTTCATCCGCGTAAACGTCTTTTGCGGGGTGGCGTTCACCGACCAGGGGATAATCGAAGGGGAAGCGCGCCAGCTGATTGAGCTGCGCGCGCGTATGCGGGCCGCGGTCGCGATCCTTGCTGATGTGCACGTTAAACACGCCGCGCACTTGACTACGATCGAGGAAGCGGCCCTCGACGCGACTCGTAACGGACCGGACGGATTGATCGTCACCGGGATTGGCACTGGCAAGCGCACTCCGCCGGAGAAACTGCAGGCGGTGAAACAGGTGACGGATCTACCGGTGTTTGTTGGAAGTGGTGTGCGGATTGATAATCTTGCCACCTACCACGGCGCCGACGGCTTCATCGTCGGTACTTGCCTCAAAGAAGACGGTCGGCTTAATGGGCCGATCGATTCCAAGAAAGTACGCGCCCTTGCCGAGGCGGTCGTCGGCCTGCGTACTGCGAAATGACGCGCATCGTCGTCCTTGGCGATCTTAACCTCGATATTTCTGTCTCCCTTCCCGATAGGCTCATTCCCGGAGGCGAGTTTCGCACTGAAATCCTGAGTGCACCCGGGGGTGCAGCCGCTAACTTTGCCTGCGCCGCCGCTCGCCTGGGGGCAGAAGTGGTGTTCATCGGGTGTGCGGGCACCGATCCGGTTGGGGATAGTCTTGTTGCTGAACTGAAAAAGATCAAGATCGAAACGCACGTCAAACGAGTCGCCCTTCCTACGGGAACAATTATTGCCCTCACAGATGGAGTAGAGCGGACGATGCTGTGCTCGCGCGGGGCAAACGACAGGCTCGATGCCCCGTTCATTAATCCGTCATGGTTCGACGGCGCCCGTCACCTTCATCTCTCCGGCTACGCGGTTCTTTCTTCCGGACAGACAGCGGCAGCGAGACGCGCGCTGGCAATAGCAAAAAATGCCGGTATGTCTATCTCCCTCACTGCTCCCCCGCCAAACCTGATCAAGAATTTCGGGGTCGATGCTTTTATCGGCGCCATCGCTTCGGTTGATTGGCTATTTCTCAACCGGGATGAAGGGAAGACGATTACTGGTGCGGAGAGAGCCGAGGATATCGTCACCGTTCTTTCCCGCAAGTTCACTGCCGGTGCGCTTACCCTCGGCAAAGACGGAAGCTTGGCGTGGGATGGAGATGACCACGACCGCAGCATGACTACACCGCTTGCGAGCGTGGATTCCACCGGCGCCGGCGACGCGTTTGCCGCTGGTTTTATCGTGGACTACTTAAGACACCACGACCTCGGTCGCGCAAACCGGCGTGCACTCGATACCGCACTTGTCCGCTTGCAACGCCGAGTCTCCCCGGTATAATATCCCCCTGTCGTTGATCACCTGTATTTCTTGACAGTGAATCCTGCAGGTGATAGAATTGATTTTTGTGCAGCGGCGCTGCACGTTGGATCCGGTCATTGACAAGTGAATAGAGTGTGTGCCATACAAGCGCAGTAAGGGCAAATGGTGGACACCTTGGCAGCTGGAAGCGATGAAGGACGTGGCTAGCTGCGATAAGCCTCGGGGAGCCGCTAAGCAGGCGTTGATCCGGGGATGTCCGAATGGGAGTACCCGCCATGGTGAAGCCATGGCAGGGCGCACTGAAACCAAAGTA
>WFSM01000089.1 GCA_015485945.1 Candidatus Bipolaricaulota bacterium
GCTCGATCTTGGCCCTGACCCGATCCTCGCGCTTGGGCCGGAGAGCGACCTCACGGTTGCCGTCTATTTTGACGGGCGGGTGACCATATCCCAGCACATTGGAACGGTCGACGACCTCGATACGTTTGCATTCCTCAAACGGGCGATCGAACATCTGCAGCGGATCACCGGCGCTCCGAAGCCGCGGATCATCGCGTGCGACCTGCATCCTGGGTTCATTACCACTCACTACGCCGCTGAGCTTGCGGCAAACACCGGTGCGCGTCTCGTGCCGGTGCAGCATCACATCGCTCACCTCGCGTCCGTTATGGGAGAACACCGATTGCGCGAAGCGGTGGGCATCGTACTCGACGGATATGGATATGGGACCGACGGAACGGCGTGGGGAGGAGAGATATTTGCCGCACGGGACCGGACGATCACCCGCGTCGGTTCACTGGCACCGGCGTCGCTTCCCGGTGGTGATCTCGCGGCGCGGAAGCCAGCACGTATAGCCGCGGCTTATCTTCACGCCGCCGGCGTGGCCCGCGGGGAGATGATGCGGTTTCTGCAGGCGCGCGGGATGACGAATCAGGAGGCGGAAATCATCTTGCGCCAGCTCGCAGCCGGTGTAAACACCCCGCTTACCACCAGCGCAGGGCGGTTCCTGGATGCCGTTGCTGCGATGATTGGGGTCGCCACCCTCCGCACCTATGAGGGTGAGCCCGCGATGCGCCTTGAGGCCGCTGCTGCCACTGGGCGTGCGGTGGAGATCGCACCACATATATTGAACCGCAATGGATTGGCGGTGTTGGATGTGGTTTCCGCGTTCCACACCCTCTACGAGATGCGAAATACCGTAACACCAGCGGATATCGCTGCCACCGCGCAGGCATACCTCGCTGACGGAATAGCGCGGATTGCGGTAACCCACGCGCGTACCGCTCGCATCACCGCGATCGCTCTGTCCGGCGGGGTGATGTACAACGACGCGATCTCCGGTCGTATCCGGCGCCACATCGAAGCAGCCGGGTTCCGCTGCTACACGAATGCGCTTGTCCCGCCTGGTGACGGCGGCGTGTCGCTGGGACAGGCGGTAATCGCGTCCGGCGCCCTAAAAGCAGAGGTTTCCGACGCAGCAGCCGTTGAGGAGGAGTAACAGCCCCATCCCGAGGATAATAAGTGCAATCATCTTTGCCATCGTGGAGCTAATTGTAACAGGCATCACCTTGAACACAACCATGCTCATGCGCACCTCCTGGGAACGACGTCCGCCCTTGACACCTACACGGAATTGTGCTAGGTTGACTTATCACGACAAAAGGGGTGGTAGCAATGCAGAAACTTGTAACCCAGATGCTAATCAGTCGCACGGAGCGCCACTCCGTCAATAATCCGTCCCTTCCCCCAATCCGTGATCTCAATGCCCCGTGCGGGGCGAATAACTAACCACTCTCTCTAGTCTCACTTTTTTGCTGGCGACACTGTAAGTGTTACTACACTGAATGTTTAATTAATCTATCATTTAAGGAGGTTTTTGATGGTTGTTAACAGTGATAAGAAGTTGGAAAGTGTTTTACATATAAAGAGTGAAATAATGCGGGCGGCAGGTGAATACCTGCGTGAACAAGGGTTTGTCGAGATCCTACCGGTAATTCTATCGCCGGTGACCGATCCGCTGCATCACGAAACCTATGCAGGCACAGTGGACTACTATGGTCGTCCATACACACTCACTAAGAGCATGATCCTGCACAAACAGATCGCGCTCCGGACGGTTCCGCGCATATTCGCGTTCTCCCCCAACGTGCGTATGGAACCAGAAGCGCGCGCCCCGCTGCGGCGCTACCTCGCTGAGTTCGTGCAGCTCGACCTTGAGGTACGTGATGCAAGCCGCGATGAAATCATGGCGATCGGTGAAGGATTGTTTGTCGCGGTGGTACGTGCAGTGCTGGTAACCTGCGCTGACGAACTCACTACGCTTGGACGCGTGCTCACCGTCCCGGAAATACCGTTTGCTCGTATCCCGTACCAGAATGCAACCGAGCAGTACGGCGAGCACTACGATGACCAACTTTCATCCTCACTTTTTGCCCCGGCGTGGTTGATTGACTTTCCCCGCGCTGTGCGGGAGTTCTACGATCGTGAAGATCCAACCCGGCCGGGTGTGCTTCTCGATATGGATCTGATCTATCCCGAAGGGTACGGTGAGGCGCTGTCAGGCGGGGAGCGGGAACACACCCTGCCCCGTATCCTCCGCCGGCTGAAGCAGGATGGCATCCCGCCGGAGCGTTTTTCGGCCTATCTGCGGTTCGTTAAGGAGGGCCTGCCGGCATCGGCGGGGTTCGGAATTGGGATTGAACGGCTCACCCGCTACATCTGCGGGCTTGATCACATAATGGAAGCGCGCCTATTCGCTAAGGTACCAGGTGCGGTCGACGCATTGTAAGCGACAACCTCGAGGTGAGCAGCGTGTTACGCGTTGCTCACCTCTCACTTTTTTCGCCGGTACACGGTTCGCCGTCATCCAGATCGCGACTATCTTACGGTTGTCATAAAAGTAAAACGAACCATAATAATGCGAGTAACGTTATATCATTAAATACAGATTATAAAGAGTTATTGATATATCGGTTTACCACGGTTTCGTAATAAACCGGACAATACGAGACCGCTAAATGCGGTAACGCCGCAATGACGCAGCAATGGAGGGTGATGGACGACCCGTCCTGAGAACTCGCTATTGTGGCAGCCGATCGACCGCGATTGCGGCATCCTCGCTGAGGACGTCAGCGTAGATTTGTGTTGTCTGGATCGAGCTGTGCCCAAGCTGTTTTTGCACTAATCGAATGTTGTAATTAGAAGCGCGGTAGAGGAGCGATGCATAGGTGTGGCGACAAGAGTGGATGGAAAAGCGAGATGGAATCCCAACCGCGCGTGCATTTGCCTTGAAAATGCGAAACACCGCACTACGGGTGAGAGGGCCGCCGCGCACGGAGACAAACAGCGGCGCGCGGCTCGATGTGGCCTCCCCGGCCTTCTCTTTCCACGCGATGAACGCGGCAAGATGGTCACGAAGGGCGGTTCCAATCCGTACCCCGCGCTTCTTATGGCCTTTGCCGTCCCTGACGATGATCGCGGCATGATCGGAATCTAAGATCACATCCCCGACACGCAGGGCACAAATCTCGGACACGCGCAGCCCGGCGTCGAGGGCGACGTGCATGATTGCCCAATCGCGCACCGGGCGTCGGCGCCGATCATGAGTACCGGCAATGGCCAGTGCGTGACAATGATCTTTCAACAGTTTTACCTGTGTCGGGGTGAGGAAGTCTTCCTGCGTCAATTCAAGCGCCATCGATCGCTCCTTTCGCCGCAAAATGCTAGTCGAACACGAGTGAGCGCGGCGGGACAACTGTCGCAACAAAAGGGTACTTTTGTTGCGAAATCGCGATTGAGAGGCTCAAAGTGCCTACAGAAGCGCATTTTAGCTATATGCACTGAGCGGGCCGTTAGCGAACTCTTTGGCGCAGACGCGTTATATTACCATGTGTAAGTGTGAATCGGCGATTTATGGGCGTCTCATTAGATCGTGTAGCGGTTGACAATCTTCTTTTCCTCGCCTTCAATCTGTCCGATCACTTCAAAGTACTGAGCTATTCCGGAATTTTTCAGCTTTTCCCGTAACAGGTTATCCAACTGGAATATCCCGGCCGAATTTGTCATCTCGATCTCAATTTTAACCGGACGCTCTTCCCCCGCTCCAATGCGCACTTTCTTGATCGCCATCGCGGATACAGAGTGAATCGTCGGTTCACCCGCGGTGAACGGGATGCGTGCCCGCCCCGATTCCATGTCCAGGGCGTCCGCCACTTTCACAACTCCGGCCTCAATGGTGAGCGGTTGAATATCACGGCGGTGAGCATGAATCGCATGTAGGATCTCCCCCTCCAGAATCGTCAACTCGCGCACTCCATACGTGCCGGCGAGGAATTCCTCAATCAATTCCGGCGCGAGGATTAACGACAGCTCCTCGTGGTTTTGGCGATGGATGACGTGGCCGATGTCGTGTAGTGCAGCCGCTAGCGCCACGATTACCTCAGCGTCCTCCGGGGCAAGGCGATGATCGGCAACAACGCTTGGCGTTACGCCGCCGTCGACGAGTAACCGCAGCAGCTTGAGCGCGATGTTGGCAACGATCTTGACGTGGACCGGGCCATGGTCGTTGATGTGCATGCGGTCAATCGCCGTCACGTTCGATGCTGCCCATAATGCTGCCAGGCGCTCGGATGCATCGACCTTGGCGACGACTTGCTCCAGTCGTTCGTTCCCGTGTAATGGTAAATTAAGTCCCATCGGTTTCCTCCCGCAGATCGTCCCACCACGCGCGTTCAGCCGGCGTTCTCGCGCCGTGTGTCCGCAGTTGTTCTTCTAAGAATGCAACGCGGGTGCGCAGAAACATGATTTCATCCCGTAATGCAGC
>WFSM01000090.1 GCA_015485945.1 Candidatus Bipolaricaulota bacterium
AGAGATATTCGCTATTTCTTGGCACCTGGTTTTGTGAGATTCCAAGGAAGCGATCCCTTCAGAACGGCATTTTCGTCCTCACTACCTGCTACAACTGTAGAAGATGGGTTTAAGGAAATCCTTCGGCCCAGGATCTTCTCGACCTGCTTGAGCAGCATCTTAAGCTGCGGAACTGAGAATTCTTGGTTATTAGGAATGGTCAGAGTATACGCTTTGAAGCGCATATAGAAATGGTGCCCTCCTGGTTCAGAGCGACCAAATCCCAATGTGCCTAGCTTTCGAATAAAATCCTTGCGCTTACAGGGCACTCACCTAGTCACGCCCAGCGACTCTCTCCACTTTGGGCATCATCTTATTAAGATCGATCCCTTCAATAACAGGAAGGTCATCCCCGTGGCGGATCTTCACCAGAAGCCACCCATCGAGGACAGATTGTAACTCTTTTTGACACTCTTGGAGTGTCCGCCCGAAGGCGATGGTCCCCGGGCAGTCAGGAATCTCGCCGGAATAAGTTCCGTCTTCCAGCTTCTCATATACAGCCTTGCCCATCGCCTTTTGCATATACCCAATTAACATCGGTCCCTCCTCGAACCATCGATAAGAACTCGATAATAATTATTCACCGAGAACGCCAACCAGAGCAACTGTCTCAATTCCGGGGAAATCGCACATGGCTGGGGTCTACCGTTGAATTTTCGCTTTGGCAAGGCATCTGAAAGTCAACAACACCGATGGAAATCAGGCCTTCGTTTTAGATGTTTCCCCGCACGAGGCCTGCTGGAGGCAGGTCGGGTAAGATCACCGCGAAGGAGGAGAGGAGATCAACGAGCGGATAGAGTATTACAACCGAAGAAGATGTCACTCAGTGTTAGGGTGCATATTGCCGTTAAATCTCAGCGAACATGAGATTAATCTACTGAAACCAGCGGTTGCCTTGGCGCAAAATGGTCGGTAGGCCGGTACAAGATTCCTGCTGCGTGTCCAATTCACTACTTCAGCGTCCTCGACCAGCTAGGTATTGGCCTTCATCGGGATGAGGGCGTTCATCCCACCGCAACCGCCGATATACCGGAATCCAGTCTTCCGGTAGAACGGGAGGTCACACTGGTTGGCAAAGCACGAGCTTGCCGTGCTCACCCCGTAACGGGCGAGGTACCGTCCTTCGTCTTTGAGGGCACGCGCTACATAGTAGTCGGGACGGATGAAGTGGAGCCATTGCAGGGCCGCGCTCCGGACTTGATCAGCGCTGTAGCCCTCATCACGGATGAGATGGGCCGAAAGCCCCCACACGCTTTGCGATAAGTTGCACTTGCAGCAACAGGTGCTCATTGGGTACTCATCGCAGCACGGGGCGACGAGTGGGGAAAGTGCGTTCTCTCGCACTTTCGCTTGAGCAGGAGAAAGGGCAACGGTGTTGTACCAATCGATGAAGCGCTGGGTGTTGGCGAACGAGAGAGGAATTCCGTAATCAGTCGCTGCTCCGGCTGGAGGGACGATCTTGGCCCATAGGCGTTCCGCGGGATTGAGAACACCTGTGGTCGCAGTCGAGTTTTTGCTCCCGCATCCTGCAATCAGTAACATGCCCACTACCAGGGCGATCAATAACATGATTCTTCGCATCATTCCTCCTTGTGGCCGTCGTCATCAACACGCGGCAAAAATGTCCACATACCCCATCCCGGGCGGGGTGGAATCAGAATAGCATATGCGACCTTGTTTGTCAAGAAAACTCCGGATTGCTATCCGCTGTACAAAGGTGGCGCAGCGCTACAGCCCGGTTCCACAACGAGATTGGGTATTGTTATAAACGACCTGTGGTGGATACCCCGCAGCTTGGTGCGAGGTTTTTACTCCAACCTCCGTTGTTGCCGATACATCCCCTAGTTCTACACCGGCCTATACTCCGATGTAGCGTGCATACAGGGACCGGGCCAGGTTGGAATCGTCCGTCCCCTTGATGATCGCGCGTCCGTCTCCGAACACCGAGATCTCATACCCCTGGGTGCGGAAGACGAGGATGTAGTCGTTCTGCTCTACCTCTCCCACCGGTGCGAGCACAGCAGCGAGCTCCGGGAGCGATATCCGACCGGGGGTCGCCGGCGTGATCTGAACGGCGTCCCTTCCGCACAGTGTCGTGATGATCTCCTCTTTCTCTGCGGTCAGAAACTCGAAGTTCTTCTGCCCGCAGCAGACGCAATCCGCGGCTTTCTCTACCGCCAGGGTGGAGATGGTCTGATCCCACACGTCGATCATCACCAGCCGCGGTTCCTGTCCCTTCCCCAGCAGGAGCTTGATCGCCTCCGTGCTCTCCAGCCCCGCGGTAACCAATGGGGCGGTGCTCAACACCCCGGCTGTGTCGCAGGTGGGAAGGGCGCCGGCGGGAGGAGGAGCGGGGAACAAGCACCGCAGACATGGCCCATCCGGGAGTATCGGCAGCACAAGTCCGCTCGTCCCGATCGCTGCCGCGTATATCCACGGGATCCCGTGCTTCACACAGGCGTCATTTACCACCAACCGTGTTTGAAAGTTGTCGGTCCCGTCCAGAACGAGATCGGCGTCCTGGATCAATAATTCGACGTTCGTCTGGTTCACGTCCTTTACAACGGGCTCCACAACGATCGTCGAGTTGATCAGCCCCAGCCCCTCCGCAGCAGCGATTGCTTTCGGTCGTCCGACGTCGGACTCGACGAACAGGACTTGGCGCTGGAGGTTGTTGAGTTCCACGAAATCGCGATCGATGACGACGATGTGCCCCACACCAGCCCGGGCGAGCGTACCCGCGACTACCGAACCGAGGGCGCCGCAACCGATGATCACAACCCGGCTTTCAGCAAGCTTACTCTGTCCGTCGGTGCCAATCTGGGGCAGGATCACCTGGCGGGAATATCGTTCCCACATATCGTCTCCTCCACGTATGGACGCCGGTTCGGCGCCCACACTACTTGCGGGCAAGGGCCCGACCGAGCGTGGTCAGCAGGGTCTCCACCTCTTCCTCTGTGTTGTACAGGTAAAGGGAGACGCGCACCACCCCGGCTAGTCCCAGCGTCTTCATCAGCGGCAGGACGCACTGATGTCCCGATCGTACCATGATCTCGGCGGCTTCGTCGAGCAGCAGTGCGACGTCGTGGGGATGCATCCCGTCCACGGTGAACGGAACCACCCCGATCCGCCCCTGCGTTCCCGCGTCGCCAACAACCCTCACCCTGGCGATGCGCTGTAGCCCGGCGAGCAGTTGCTCCGTCAGGCGCGCTTCGTGCTCCTCTACCTGCTCCATCCCGATCCCGCTCAGATAGTCGACGGCCCGCCCCAGGCCGATCACTCCGGCGATATTGGGAGTGCCCGCCTCGAAACCGGTGTATCCCGGAGCAAGCCGGTATGCGTCCGTAGATACGTCCGCGATCGCTCCTCCGCCCACCACCAACGGAGAAAGCTGAGAGAGGAGTTCCTTCCTCACCCACAGCGTGCCGGTTCCCGTTGGTCCGAGCATCTTATGGCCGGAGAAACAGAGGAAGTCGCATCCCAACCGGCCGACATCGACTGGTATGTGCGGGACTGATTGCGCTCCGTCGACGAGGAGGAGCGCTCCGCTCTCCCGGCAAAGCGCGGCGAGCTCAGCTATCGGCGTGATCGTCCCCGACACATTAGAAACGTGCGTAACCGCCACCAGTTTCGTCCGCGCATCGATCGCGTCACGAAAATCATCCACCTGTAACCGACCCGGCACGCGCGCCGCGACCACGACTACCTCCACCCCTTGGTCCCGTAGCCGCAGCCAAGGGAGGAGGTTGGAGTGGTGCTCCAGGCTGGAGGTGACCACCCGATCTCCGGGCTGCCAGGGGAAGCCGCGCGCCACCGTGTTTATCGCGTACGTCGCGCTCGGGGTGAAGACGATTTCCTCTTCCTTCCCTCCAATGAACGCGGCAACTTTCCGCCGGGCCACGCGAT
>WFSM01000091.1 GCA_015485945.1 Candidatus Bipolaricaulota bacterium
GCGGAACCCAGTTCTGGGACTACGGAAACTCATTCTTGAAAGCAGTGTTCGACGCCGGGGTTGCTGAAGTGGCGCGAAATGGCCATGACGCAAGCGACGGGTTCATCTTCCCCTCCTATGTCGAACATCTGATGGGACCAATCAACTTCGATTACGGGTACGGCCCGTTTCGGTGGGTGTGCCTATCGGGCAAGCACGACGATCTGCGAACAACCGATCAAGCGGCGATGGAATGTATCGATCCAACCCGGCGCGCGCAGGATCGGGACAACTATGAGTGGATCAAGAACGCCGACCGCAACAACCTCGTCGTCGGCTCCCAAGCGCGGATCCTGTACGCCGACGAGGCAACGCGGGTGCGGATCGCGCTTAAGTTCAACGAGCTTGTGCGCGCTGGCGTTATCGGTCCCGTGATGATCGGGCGTGACCATCACGACACCGGATCGGCCGATTCTCCGTTCCGCGAGACGGCCAATATCAAGGACGGATCGAATATCATGGCCGACATGTCCGCCCACAATTTCGCCGGGAACGCCGCCCGGGGGATGACGTTCGTCGTTATGAGCAACGGCGGCGGGGTGGGAATCGGCAAGGCGATCCACGCCGGGTTCGGCCTTGTCCTCGATGGAAGCACCCGTGTCGATCAGATCATCGAAAGCGCGTTATCGTGGGATGTAATCGGCGGGGTTGCCCGCCGCGCGTGGGCACGCAACGAAAATGCCGTCCGTGTCGCCGCGGAGTGGAACAAGCGCCACCATAATGACGGTCACATCACGCTACCGTACGAACCAGCACCTGGTCTCGTCGAGCAACTCGTGCACAAAGCGTTGAACAACGCCTAATCCCCGCGAGGGGACGCTCCAAAATCGTCCCCTCGCACTCCGCATTATTTTCGCATCTATACGGTCTTGTACCTCTAATTCTCTCACCAACGGCTAACTTCCCACCACACGAGGTACAATTGCTGATAGGAGGTGACCGTTATGAAAAAGTTGTTGTCGCTAGTTGTGCTAATAGGTCTATTTACAGCTGGACTTGCATACACAGCAGTTGCTGGGCAATTTGTAATCCGCACTCCTAATACTATCCTATGGCAAAGCCAACAGGATGCCATTCTAGTATTACATAACTCCACTGATAAATTAGTAAGCCAAATCGTACTCGATTTTCCAGGCAAAGTTCAAGTGGAGCGCTTTTCTACCAACGATGGTGTGATGGAGCTGCAACAACAAGGTACTCATATCGTGTTAACCGGTGCCCTACTTGAGAATGGGTTCATCCAGCTCCGATGGCACCCCGGAAACATCCCTCCCCTTACCGCGGTGATCAATGGCGACGGCAACACGCGCACACTGACGCTCACCAACCCGCAGCAGTGGGTAGCTGGCCCCACTGAGCTCGAGATGCTAAGGGCGGGGTCCACCGCCGAGGCGCTGATCACCCGCACCACGGGTGCGGCGGCGACAACGCTAACGCTCAAGTTCAATACGTCAATTACGCACGCCTCAGCAATTGGCATCGGTTGCACGCCCAAACTGACGCTAAATAAGGACACAATCGTGATCACCGGCGGCATCCCCAAGAGCGCAACGATCGACCTGAAGTGGACACCTCCTACCGCGCGCCTCCTCGCCGGAAATTGGAATGACCGTCCGCTCTACATCGCCGATCAGTCCGAAGGGGTAACGTTCAACATGCCGTTCAGTTCATCGGTAGCGACGGCAACGACGGGCACCCCCATCCGCTTTGTGGCTCCGCCCACGCACGGGGTAAAAAACTATAGTTGGAACTTTGGCGATGGCACAACCGCGACCGGGGCGAACGTCACCCACACGTTCGCTCATGCCGGGCAATACCTGGTCACGCTCCAAGAAACGGAAGCGAACGGCGGAACCCACCTGCGGCAGCGGCTCATCTCCGTCCAAAGCAGCGGGGAAAATTACTTGAGCAGCAACCTTGCTCCTGATGCCAACCCCGAGGGTCCGTATGGGCCGTATCCATTGGACTTCGAGTCCGAGCATTGGGTGAGCCAGGGGGAAGAGTCAGGATACTGGGTAGATGAGTACGGGCATACCGTTGACTTCGATGCATCGGCATCTTATGCCCCCAGCGGGAAAATCGCCAAATACCAGTGGGACTTTGGTGATGGCCAAACTGCGGTTACAGATACGCCGTACGTAAGCCACCACTACGAATTCGCGTTTAACCAACAACCCGCCGCCTACGATTACAGTGTCAATACGGCGATAGCAACAACAACGGCGACCGGCAGTAATCCACCACAGACCGAACTGATCCGGATTCCGGTCACGTTGACTGTCACCGATAGCAATAACAAGACGAGCACCTCTACCACGTACGTAGAGCTCATTAACCCGATGTACTACGGGCCACCTGAGTAACAATCAGATTCTGGTCCTCATCGACCTCACGGCGGGATGCATATCCCGCCGTTTTTTTGTGAGCGCAGCGCACAGCTAATCCACGGTGAATATCCGCCCGGGGGGAACGAGGACGACCTTAAATCCAAGGCCGGCGTAGTATCCGCTCGCTGCTGCGATTTCGTGTACCTTGTTCTTGTACCGGCTGGAGATGTGAAGGCAGATTAGTTCCTTCTGCACGCTGGCGGCGCGGGCGACCGCGATCGCTTCCTTGAGGGTGGCGTGCTTGTACTCCTTGCGGTCGCGTTCATCGAGGAACGTGCTGTCGTGGCACAGCACTTCAGTCCCTTCGACGTATGCCGGTTTGATCGGGACGGAGTCACCGCCGTAGGAAAACAGACGTTGTTCGTAAATTTCACTCACCGCTTCTCGCCCCTGTTCGCGCACGATGCGCACAATCTCCTCCTGCGTGGCGCCGGCAAGCTCGGAGCGCAGACGGTGGCGTACCTCGACAATATTGTACCCGAGCGAGATCTCATTGGGAACGTGCACGGTGGGAAACGTTTCGACGTAGCGTGGCATCTGGCCCTGCAAAAGTTCGACACGATCTCCGGGCACAAGCGGGATCCACTCTAGGTTATAACTCAACCGCCTGTTTGTCCGCGCAAGAAAATTCATCATCTCCGAGATGAGATAGTTACCTTTTGGATAGTAAATTATAAGCTCTTTTTCCTTGTCTCCCATCGCATTGTTTCTGATGTTGACGAGTCCAACGAGTCCCGCAATGTGATCCGCATGGCCGTGGGACAGGAACACCCGCCGGATAGCGAACGCCTTGTTGGCAAGGATCGAACTTACTCCTTCCCCGGCGTCAAACAGAATCCGATCCGGACTATAATAAACGAACGTGGAGTACAGTGCCTTGGAATAGATAAGGAGTCTCATGACTCCCCCGGAGTGAGCGGTGCCCCCGTGAATTCCGGCGGGGGCGAGAGACCGAGCAGTTCATATATCGTCGGGGTGACATCGATAATCGATCCTCCCGATCGTAGACGCCGTCCGGCGAGAAGGACGAACGCATCCGGAAAGGTGTGCATGCCGGATCGGCCCTGTTCCCCTGCGAACACCTCCCCGGGAGCAAACTTGGCTTTCAGATCATAGCCGTCATTCGGTAGCGCAATGAGATCAGGAGCAAGCTCAGCCATCCCGCCATGGTACACTTCTTCGCGTTGGAAAACGCGGGCGATCACCGGCGCTCCGCCGTGGGAGAGCTCGGAAAGAAAGCCGGAAATATCGGCCCGCACCCGGTTGTAATCCGCCGGGGGCACCGATCCGATTCCTTCGCGCCCGCGCAGGTTGATGTAAATCCTCCCCGGGATAAGGGAATAGGCGTGTGCTGTGGGATCGATGCGTGTCAGCCCGTTTCCGGCACGTCTGAACCGGAGAAATCCACCGACAGCGAGATACGCGTTTACGTTAACTTCATAATGCAACCGGCAAAAGCCGTGATCAGACAGGAGAAGGAGATCCGTCCCGGCGGGCAGGCGGACCATCACCTCGCCGACGAAGCGGTCAACCGCAGCGTAAAACTCCCAGAAGTCGGAGTGAAATTCAGCTGCGGGATCGCCTCCATCCGCCCAGAAAAAGTGATTTATCCGGTCGGTCATCATCACGTGCACCATAAAAAGGTCCCATTTTTCCCTCATCAACTCGAACACGGCCTTTTGCCGAGCGGCAAACGTCGCCCTGATCTGTTCGAGATAGCGGCTGCGGTCAGACAAACCCAGAGTGTGATCGGGATCAATTCGATACCCAATTCGCTCCAGTCGCGGCAGAATTGTAGCAGGGACGACGGCACGGGGCAGATCAGGGGCAAGAAACCCGGAAATTATGGTTCCATCGATCGTCGGCGGGGGATAAGTCATGGGAACGTTCATCGCTATGACCCGCTTCCCGGCAGCACTAAGCCGATGCCACAGAGTAGGAACCGCAATATCACGGGCATTGATAAGGCGCATCCGCATCGTCGCTGGATCGCGGTCAACAAACCCGAATATTCCGTGTTCGCCTGGATTCACACCGGTAGAGAAGCTTGTCCACGCAACTGCTGAGATCGGCGGGAGAACGGAATCCATCCGTACGGGGGGCCCCAGTTCGGCGATCCGCGGGAACCGCCCGGCGGCGATCCCGGCAGTAAGAAACGAGAACGGCACCCCGTCCAGGCTAATTATGAATAACCGCTTTTTCTTTTCCAGCACGATAACAGAGATTATAACGGGGATTAAATCCCGGTTAAACTGACATTGCCCGTTGACGCGATTTCCTCTAGAATTTCGACACACGGAGGCGAACTAGATGCTCGACATAAAATTACTGCGTGAGGACCCGGAAGGAATCGCAAGAAGGCTCAAATCCCGCAATCCGGAGATCGATATTTCTGAAATCATCACTCTTGACCGGCGCCGGCTGGAATTAATTCGGCAAGTTGAAGATCTGAAAGCGGAACGAAATCGCGGATCGCAGGCGGTAGGGCGCTTGAAAAAGTCGGGCGAGGACGCATCTACTCTCCTCAAGAAGCTTGCCGACATCGCCGCACAGATCGATGCTTACGAAACGGAATTAAAGGAAATCGAACCGCGAATCGACGACTTGCTTGCCCGGCTTCCCAACCTTCCACACCCGTCTGTTCCGGTGGGACGCAAGGAGGAAAAGGTTGTAATCCGCAGTTTTGGCGGACAGCCAACAGCCGATTTCCCGGTTAAACATCATCTGGAAATCGGGGAAGAGAAGGGAATTCTTGACTTCCGGCGCGCCGCTATGATCGCGGGCGCACGGTTCCCGATGTACGTTGGGATGGGCGCAATGTTGGAAATGGCGCTCATCCAGTTCATGTTCGCATTTCACGCAAAAAACGGGTACACGCCGGTGCTGCCGCCATTCCTCGCTAATGCGGACAGTTTCTATGTATCGTCTCAACTTCCCAAGTTCGCCAACGAAATTTACCACTGCGAAAAAGACGACTTGTATCTCAATCCGACCGCGGAAAGTCTGCTCGCCAACATGCACCGCGATGAGATCCTGTCCGTCGACGAGCTTCCCAAGTACTACGTCGCTTACACCCCGTGTTTCCGGCGCGAGGCCGGCACGTACGGCGAGGAAGAACGCGGGCTGATTCGAGTGCACCAGTTCAACAAAGTGGAACTGTTCAAGTACACCACTCCGGACACCTCATACCAGGAGCTTGATGATCTCGTGCACGAGGCGGAGGGCGTGTTGCAGGCCCTTGGGATCCACTATCGCGTTGTTGTCCTTCCCACTCAGGACCTGGCACAGCAATCGAGCAAGACAATCGACATCGAGGTCTACCTCCCAGGGCAAAACCGGTACTACGAGGTGTCTTCGTGCAGCAACTGCGAGGAATTCCAAGCACGCCGGGGCAAGGTCCGGTATCGCCCCGGACCGAAGGAAAAGCCGCGCTACGTACATACATTGAACGGTTCTGGCGTGGCGACGTCGCGGTTGATGGCGGCGATCCTGGAGAACAACCAGCTCCCGGATGGGAGAATCAGGATTCCGGACGCCCTACAACCAATGGTGGGAGCGGAGTATCTGTGACCGCAGTGATGGTCGCGGCGCGGGAGCTCGTCAAGGTGTTCCCGACACGTAAACGAACGGTACGTGCCGTAAACGGCGTCTCGTTCACGTGTACCGCCGGGGAGATTTTCGGGCTGCTCGGTCCCAACGGCGCCGGCAAGACTACGACCCTGCGCATGCTGGCGACGATTCTCACCCCAACGGCGGGCACCGCTGAGATCGCGGGGTTCGACGTCCGCGCGGCCCCGGACAAAGTGCGGGAGCAAATCGGATTCCTTGCCACCGAAACCGGATTGTACGACCGATTCACCGCCCGGGAGACAATTAGGTTCTTCGGCAAAATCAACCGCCTATCCGGCGCGGAAATCGACAACCGCACCACCGAGCTGTTCACGCTGCTCGAACTCACCCCGCTCGCGGACCGCCGGGTGGGAACATTCTCCACCGGTGAACGCCAAAAGCTGTCACTGGCACGGGCGTTGATCCATGATCCGCCCGTTCTCATCCTTGACGAACCCACGTTCGGCCTCGATGTGATGGCCGCTCGCGCCGTCGTCGATGCGATCCGTATGCTCAAAGCACAGGGGCGCACCATCATTCTCTCCACCCACATTATGCGCATCGCGGAAAAACTGTGCGATCGTATCGGGATCTTGTATCACGGGCAGCTGCATGCGCTCGGCACCCTGGATGAACTCAAAACGCGGTTCGCCGCCCCGGATCTGGAAGAGGCGTTCTTTGCTGCAGTTGCGACGGAACAATCAGTGTAGGGCTTTCATTTCGCGCAGAAACGTGGTATCCTGAGCAGTGAACTATTTTACCTTAATAAGGAGGAGACGATGACCAGGAAGATCGCATTACTGGTGGCAGCAGTGACGATTGTTGTCACGTCGGTCGTCCTGATGGGGGGGGGAGTAAGCGGATATCAGTGGTGGGGTGAACACGCGCCGATCTACATCGGCAGTAACTCCGAATTTACAGCGGCAAACGGGGTTGTGGCGGGAAGCGGCACTCAAGCCGATCCATACGTCATTTCCGGGTGGTCGATCAACGCCGGAGCCGCTGATTACGGGATTTATATCGACCACACTACAAGTTATTTCATCATCAAAAACTGCGTGATCGAGGGCGCCCGCAACGCCGGCATTTACCTGAACTCAGTGGTAAATGGTCAAATCAAGGGATGCGAACTCAACCTGAGCGGAATCGGCATTCACCTATTGAATGCAACCGGTATTACGATCACCCGCACCGTGCTCGCGAACAACCGCTACGGAGTAGTCGCGGATGCCGGGTCGCGCGGCAACGTGATCTTCGCCAACAGTTTCATTGACAACGGCCTGTCCGCGCGTGACGTCGCTCACGCCAACACCTGGTATCAGGGAACAACCGGCAACTACTGGAGCGACTACACGGGCACGGACAAAAACGCCGACGGAATCGGCGATCAACCGTACGGTGTCGTGGATGATCCGTACCCGCTTGTTTCCCCGCCGGTGACACTCACTCACTTCACGCCGGCGCACGGACCAGCGACGAGTCTGCCACGGTCGCCGCAGGGATACATCGTGGTGAATTCCAGTGTTCCGATCGCGCTTACCGCCCGTGACCCCGGAAGCGGCGTCGCGAAAATCCTCTACTCGATCAACGGTAGCACGTGGAAAGAGTATTCAGCACCGTTGAACCTGACCGGCTCCGACGGCGTATACAAGATAATCTATTATGCTGTCGACCATCTTGGAAATGCTGAGCCAATGCAAAGTTTGACGTTCGTCCTCGATAACCATCCGCCGGCCACTGCGATTTCATTCGGCACGCCGAATTATAAAGATCAGACCGGTCAGTGGATCACGTCGCATACACCGATCACTTTGACGCTCACTGCGCACTCGACGTACGGCACAACCCACACGTATTACGCAATCGATAACGGCTCGTGGCATCAATATTCAGGACCGTTCTGCGTCCTCGGCGCCGACGGCCCGCATACAATCAGCTACTACAGCCGCAATGCGTCCGGAATTACGGAATCGGTAACCACGATCACCGTGTACGTGGACAATACACCTCCGACGACGGTGGGACGACGCAGCGCTGCGACCCCGCATAAGCTGCAGCCATCCGCCGCCGCGCCCAAACCGGCACCGGTATCTACCACTCCGGCACCGGTTCAGACCAGCGGAGGTACAACCCAGACCCCGCCGCATAAGTAGGATGTGGGAAAACATCAGACTCCTGTTCGTCAAGGAGCTAATTGGGGCGGTCAGAGATCGGCGCACGCTGATCCTGACCGTCTTCTTCCCTCTCATCTTCTACCCCCTTATCGTGGGAGTAATGGGACACTTCACGGCAGCGGAACAGACGCGGTTGACACAAACGACGCCCACCGTGCTTGTCGTCAACGAAGCAAACGATTCCACATTTAACGCGCACTTGCAGGCCGAAACCGCGTTTTCACCGTTTCCCGAGCCGACCCTCGCCCAAGGACGCGCCGACTTGCACGCCAAACTGGCGTCGGTGCTGATGGTGGTACGTAAGAGTGGTGGTGGTCCCGGGCTCGGGCTCGACATTACTCTGTACTATGACCAAAGCAATCAAGCGGCGTTGTACGCAGCGTCGCGGGTGCAAAAGTTTCTCGAGAGTTACCTAAAAGACGTCCTGAAGACGAAACTCGATGCCCTTGGCCTCGACTACAATAAGCTATCACCGCCGCTCAAGGTGACGGCGAAGGACACCGGAACGAGCGGCGCAGTGGGCCGGATGATCCTAAGCCGGTTGCTTCCGTATTTTATGGTCCTGGCCATCCTTACCGGCGCAATGGGCCTGGGCGCGGAAATCACCGCCGGAGAAAAAGAACGGGGGACGATCGCCACCCTGCTCGTCAGTCAGTTATCGCGCACCGAAATTGTGCTCGGCAAATTCCTTGCCGTGCTCACCGTATCGCTTGTGTCCTCGCTGTTGTCTGCGGCTGGTCTCCTCATCGGCATGCGGTTTTTCGGGGGTGGGCTCGCCCCGGCGGGAACGCATGCGACGTTCACCATCGGAGCGGGCGAATTCCTATGGATGCTGGGTGTGCTGCTTCCGCTGGCGGTGATCATCGCCGCGTTGGTGATCATCGTCGGAAGCTATGCCCGCAATCAGAAAGAAGCGAGTACCTACTTGGGTCCGATTTATATGATAATCGTACTTGTAGGAATTGTATCGATGACCGGCGGGGCGCAGTTCGGGGGAGCGAACTTTCTTATTCCAGTTGCCAACGCACTTTACGCCCTTCAGGAAATTATCATGAATACCCTAAACTTTCAACATTTGGTGTACACTTTGATTGCGAACGTCGCGTGCGGCGGGTTACTGATCGTCGCATCGATCGCCATGTTCAAACGGGAGACGATCCTGTTCCGCAGTTAGAGCACAACTGGTGGCGGACCGATTACCTCGGCGTAGGTGCGGTACGCAAACCGATCCGTCATGCCGGCGATATAATCACGTACAATCGGGCGGAGAATACGTGCCTGTGCTTCCGGATTATTGTCCGTCGCCGTCAGTTGATCGTAGACCGCCGCGGTCGTCTCCGCCGGCAGCAGTCGCCAATCGCCCATAAACGCACGAAACAACTCCCGCATCACCCGGATTCCCTGACGCCGCATTCTGCGCACCTGCGGGGTTTCGTAAAAATGTTCGTACAGGTAGGCAAGAAGCTCATCGCGCAGAATCTTGGCATCGTCGGAGAAATCGACAGTCAACCTCTCCACTTTTCGCGCGTCAGCGGGGGTGGCGATGTGCAACCGCTGCAGTCGGGTTCGTGTTGCGGCAACAACATCATTCACTATGTACGTGATCACCCGCTTCGTCCATGGCTGGCCGTCATCGCCATCGCGCAGGACCCGGTAAATCGCCAATGACTGCAGGTCGTCCGGATCGAGAATCCCGGCGCGGAGGCCGTCGTCGAGATCATGCGAGATGAACGCTGTCACATCAGCAATGTTCACCACTTGGCCCTCCAGTGGGGGGGGCACCGTTGGCTCCAGATGGGAAAACCGGTTGGGATCGAGCTTCGTCTTCCATACCACATGTTTCAGGATTCCCTCCCGCACCTCGAACGTCAGGTTTAAGCCACGGATACCGCGGTAAGCGTACGCATCCTCGAGCTCCTCCACCACCCGCACTCCGTGCTCGTAATGCCGGAATCCCTCGGGCAAAAGTTCGTTTAACGCGTCTTCGCCGGAATGCCCAAACGGGGTGTGGCCGAGATCGTGGCCAAGGGCGATCGCCGCGGTGAGATCAGGGTTCAACCCGAGGGCGGTAGCGATTGTCGCCCCGATCTGCCACACCTCTAGGGAGTGGGTGAGGCGGGTGCGGTAATGGTCGCCTTCGTGATTCACAAACACCTGTGTCTTATACTCCAACCGGCGGAACGCTTTGGAGTGAACGATGCGGTCACGATCACGTTGAAACGCAGTTCGAATCGGATCCGGCTCGATCGGATAGTCGCGCCCCCGTGTCTCCGCACTGTAAACGGCGTACGGCGCGAGATCGCGGCGCTCCCGCGCTTCCTGTTCTTCACGTGCGTTCATACCCGCTGCCCCCGTGCATACCGCTTCAATGCCGCGTCGGTGCGACGGCGTTCATCTTCCTCACGCAACTTACGTCGTTTGTCGTATAACTTCTTGCCCCGGCCAAGACCGAGTTCCACCTTGGCAAATCCGTGTTTGAAATAAACGCGCAGCGGCACCAACGTGTACCCACGCTCTTTCACCTTCCCGGTGAGGCGGGCGATCTCACGCCGGTGCAACAGAAGACGACGATCGCGGTCGGGCTCGACGTTAAACATCGACGCCTGCTTGTACGGAGCGATTCGCACCCCACGCAGAATCACTTCTCCGTCCTTCACAACCGCAAACCCGTCATCGAGGGAACATCCCCCCTGCCGCAGACTCTTCACCTCGCTGCCGACAAGGACGATCCCCGCCTCGAACGTCTCCTCAATCGTGTAGTTATGCCGCGCTTTGCGGTTTGTCGCCACTTGTTTAACCATAGCGGACAAAGGCTATCCGAAACGCGCGCTGGGAACAAGGCCCGCCCGCTTGACAGCCGTGCGGGGAACGGTTATAAGGACCCAAGCAAAGGAGGACGATAACGATGCCATTTTTCGGCGGGGAAAAATTGCACGCGATTTATAGCCGGGCGCAGTCCGGGGGTTATGCATACATGGCGAACAACATCGCCGAGGAGAACGTCCTCCTCGGGCTGCTCGCCGGGTACACTGAACGCCGTTCTGACCTGGTCGTACAGGTGAGCCCGGGGGCAGCAAAATACGCCGGTGGCGGGGACAAACTCACGGGATTGCGCATCCTGTCGTATCTGATCCGCACACTTGCGGACAATTACCCAATCGGCGTGTTCCTCAATCTCGACCACTTTACCGTCAACGAAATGGACATCATCCGGACCGCAATCGACGAACATCTCGTATCGTCGATTATGATCGACGCATCTAAGGAATCGTTCGAAGAGAACGTCCGCATCAGCCACCAGGTCGTAGAGATGGCACACGGAAATAACGTGTTAATCGAGGCGGAGCTCGGGAAGATCAAGGGTGTTGAAGACGAAGTTGCATCCGCCGACGCGTACTACACCGATCCCGATGAGGCGGCCGAGTTCATTAAGCGCACCGGCGCCGATCTGCTGGCAATTTCCGTCGGGACACAACACGGCGTGTCCAAGGGCAAGGATGTCGTGCTGCGCACAGACATCGCCAAGAAAATCCGTGACCACCTCGCGGAAAAGGGACTCCCTATTCCGCTTGTGCTGCACGGAAGCTCGGGGCTTCTGCCCGAGCAGGTACGAGAAATCATCCGTTATGGGATATGTAAGCTGAACAAGGATACGCGCTATCAGTACGAGTACGCACGCACGGCGCACGATTTTTACACCGCGTACACCGCGGCGATTGTTCCGCCGCCCGGGGTTCCCGATAAGCGTACCGGCCTGTTCTCCGGCAGCGACTGGACTCCGGACAAGAAGATTTTCGATCCCCGCGTGGTTGGGCGCGAGGTGCAAGCGCGCATTAAAGAGGTAGCAATTGAATTGATCGACCAGGCAGGAAGCGCCGGGCACACAATTACGGGAGGTTAGGATGTTGAGAGCTGGAGTACTGACAGGCGGAGGGGATTCCCCGGGAATCAACGCGGCATTACGGTCCATTGTGCGGTTTGGGTTTAAACAGGGCGTGGAGACGATCGGGTTCCGTGAGGGCTGGCGCGGGCCGATAGACGATCTCACCGTGCCACTCGGAGTAAACGACGTATCCGGTATTCTCACGATCGGTGGCACAATCCTCGGCAGCTCGCGCACCAACCCGTTCAAGATCGATGGGGCGGTGGACAAAATCCTCGCCACCCTCGCCCGGGAAAAGATCGATTTCCTCATTGCGATCGGCGGCGACGATACCCTCGGGGTTGCGCACCGCCTCGCCGAGCACGGAGTAAAGGCGGTAGGAATCCCGCAAACAATCGACAACGACATCTCCATGACCGACTACTCGCTTGGGTTTGCATCCGCGCTCGAAGTGATCACCGACGCCCTCGATCGATTGCACACAACCGCGTTTTCTCACCACCGCGTCCTCATTCTCGAGGTAATGGGGCGCGATGCCGGTTGGCTCAGCCTAATGGGCGGAGTCGCCGGGGGAGCCGACGTAATTCTCATTCCGGAACAGGATTTCGATGTCGATGCCGTGCATCGCAAGATCCTCCACCGCCAAGCGCGCGGCAAGCACTTCAGCATCGTGATCATTGCCGAAGGGGCGAAGCCGACCGAAACGAACGGCCAGATCGTGGCCGAGGCCGAGGTGGATGAATTCGGGCATGTGCGCCTCGGCGGCGTCGGGCAGTTCCTGGCAAACCAGATCTCCCAGCGCCTGCAGATGCCGGTGCGGGTAACGAACCTCGCCTATCTGCAACGGGGTGGGAGCCCGTCTCCGCTAGACCGAATTCTCGCCACCCGGTTTGGCGCCGCCGCGATCGAATTTGCGTTAACCGGCCAGTTCGACATGATGACCGCCGTGCACGGAATGAAGATCGAACCGGTTCCGCTTGGAGACGCACTTAGTAACCCACGGCCTGTTGATGCGGGCTTATTTTACCTCCTCGACCTGTTCGAGTAGCGACTGAACCGTTGTTCCCACCGCGGTTTTTGCAAAAAGGTTTGTTCGCCCTTGACTTTGTAACAGTGTTATGTTATACTGCCTTCGTCACTGGAGGTGATTACCATGTTGTTTGTGGATCCGATACAGCTACAGGCAGCAAAAGTGAGGTATGAAGAACGGCTTAAAATATCGATAAAAATGTACTCTCATCTGGATGGAGTTAAACTCAACCGCGGGCGAGGATTACAACCCGAAAGCCCGGCGACGGCCACTACAAAACAGTGTGTTGTTAAATAAGGCCCAATATGGACACAGATAAACTAATCTCCAAAAAAGACGTGCTCCGCACAACCGGGATTTCATACGGCCAGCTGTACCGGTGGAAGCGTAAGGGATTGATTCCCGAGGACTGGTTCATTCGCCGCGCCACGTTCACTGGCCAAGAGACGTTCTTCCCGCGCGATAAAATCCTCACACGGATCGAGCAGATCAAACGGATGAAGGAGGCACATCCCCTCGACGATCTGGCAGCATTGATCACCCGCAAGATCGATAAGAAGCTGGAGGTCGCATTCTCACGTCTCCGCAACCTCGATTGGCTGGACGAACGCCTGGCCAAGCTCTGTGAAATCAGCCAGGAAGACGGCGAGGTTGTTCCACTTGCGGATGCGTTCTGCATCGGGGTGTTGCGCCAACTGCGCACCGCGGCCCGGGACGAGGAAGTGACACTGGTCAAACGTACCCTGGACACCGCGTTGGAAAACGGTCTGATCGAACGGGTGCGCGCCGAGGAACTTCGGCTCTACCTGGTGCGCAAGCACATTGCCGCCGGTGGATTGTCAGCCGAGATCAGCACGGTGATAATTGCTCCGCCACAGGCACTGTTTGATCCCGATCTCACAGTGGTCAAAACCGTCGACCTCCGCGCAATCATCGAAGCGATCAATCTCGATATCGCCGCGGAGGGCAGCCACCGTCTAAAAGAAGAACTGAAAGAAAAAGCAGACAGGATCAAGGAACAGGAACTTAAGCGGTTCAAACAAGAAATGGCACGTCTCAAGAAAGAAACGCGCAAGGAGGGAAAATGACTGAGAAACGGAATTCGGCGAGTATTTCCGGAGCGGGGGTGATCAGTGGTGGGACCTATGAGCGCGTAACGATCTCCGGCGCCGGTAAGATCGACGGCGACGTGGAAACGGATGACCTACGGATCTCAGGTGCAGGCAAAGTTGCCGGGAAAGTGCGGGCACGGGAAATCACGGTGTCAGGCACCACGACGTTCGCCGCCGGGGTGCACGCCGATGAGATGCGGGTAAGCGGTAGCGCTCGCGTCGACGGCCCAGTGCAGGTCAAGGAGCTCAAGTGCGCGGGTACGTTCAAGGCAACCCACGACGTCAGTTCCGAGTACATCAAGATCAGCGGATCGCTGCACGTCGATGCCGACGTGGAAGCAGAGATATTCAAGACGAGCGGCGGGTTTCAGATTAGTGGCCTTCTGTCCGCCGATCGGATCGAAATTGCCCTCGGCGGGCGGTGCACGGCACGCGAAATCGGGGGCGAAAAGATCGCCGTTCGTCGCGGCGGATGGCGCGAGCGCGGCATTCTGTTTGACGGCCTAATTCGGTTATTCACCGGCGGCGGCCCCGCCTCTCTCCACGCCCAACTGATCGAGGGAGACGAGGTATTCCTTGAAGACACAACCGCGGAGACGGTACGGGGAAAGACAGTGGAGATTGGGCCGGGCTGTGAAATCGGCACCGTGGAGTACTCCGAGTCACTGCGGGTGGCACACGATGCGACGGTGAAAAACAAGACCCGTGCCTGAGGTGACAAGATGGTAATCGGATTTATCCTCGGCGTGATCAGTGTGATCATTGCCATCGTTGGTGCCGCAGTCGGGCTTACTGTCAGGGCGCTCGGCAGTGTGTTCGCCGTCGCAGCGTTATTCCTCATTGCTGCGCTGCTCTTTTATCCCGTTTTCATGTGGGTGGTGATCGGGCTCGCCGTCGTTGTGATAGTGCGGGGGTTGCACTGGTGGAGAGGCGGGTTCCGGGTGCGATAACGCCTCGCGCCGGTGGTGTGTTGAACCGTTTCTCCCCGTAGCCACACTAACGATAGGAAAGGACACAATATGCCGGAAGTCAACCCACACTGGAAACCGCCGTTTTTCACGATCTGGACCGGACAACAGGTATCACTTATCGGAAGCAGCCTGGTGCAGTTCGCGATCGTGTGGTGGTTGACGAAGACGACTGGCTCGGCGACCGTCCTTGCCACGGCAACGCTGGTGGCGATGCTGCCGCAAATAGTGATCGGACCGTTTTCCGGAGCGCTTGTCGATCGGTTCAGCCGCCGCTGGGTGATGATCCTCGCCGACGGAGCGACCGCGCTGTCGTCAGTGGTGCTTGCGTACCTGTTCTGGATCGGGACGGTGCAGATATGGCAGGTGTACCTAATCCTGGCGGTGCGGGCAATCGGAGGCGGATTCCAGTGGCCGGCGATGAGTGCGTCGACGGCGCTCATGGTGCCGGAGCGGCATTTGACCCGCGTCGCCGGGTTAACCCAGACGATGCAGGGAATAACAAACATCATCTCCCCGCCGTTGGGAGCAATCCTGCTCGCGTTGTTGCCGATGTACTGGATCATGGGGGTTGATGTCGTCACTGCAGCCGTGGCCATCGGGCCGCTGTTCTTCATCCCGATACCACAGCCATCCCGGTCAGCAACCGCAGGGACCGGCATCAGAGCCTATCTCGGCGAGATCCGGGATGGATTTCACTACGTATGGCGGTGGAAGGGATTACGGTACATTATCGGCATCGCCGCATTCATCAACTTCGCCGTTCAACCCGCGTTCTCGTTGCTTCCACTGCTGGTGCGCAAACACTTTTCCGGCGGTGCGCTCCAATTGAGTTGGTTGGAAACGGCGTTCGGCATCGGCGTGGTCGTGGGCGGACTGGCCCTCAGCGTGTGGGGTGGATTTCGCCGCCGGGTGCACACGTCGCTTGCCGGCATCATCGGGATGGGATTCGGGATCGCAATGATGGGATTCCTGCCGTCAAGCGGCTTATTGATCGGGATCGGGGCGCTATTCATCGTCGGAATGATGAATCCACTTGCCAACGGGCCATTGGAAGCTTTGCTCCAGGCGACAATCGCTCCCGGGATGCAGGGCCGCGTCCTTGCTCTCCTCGGCAGCCTGGTCACGGCGATGTCACCGTTGAGCCTCGCCCTCGCTGGCCCAATTTCCGACATCATGGGAATCCAGTTCTGGTACCTCGTCGGCGGGATAACAATGATCATCCTCGGCGGTGCCGCGTTCCTCTCCACGACGATCATGCAGATTGAAGAGACGGTGGCGGTACCCACAGCAATGGCAGCAGAAGAGGAAGTCAGCGATTGATCGTGTGGATCGCCCGGCCAAGCGCGTTTTCTGCCGCTTCTTTCAATCCTTCAGGCAACGTCGGATGGGGATGAACCGTATCCGCAACCGCTGATAGCGTGAGCCCGTTCTGGACAGCGACCGCCGCTTCGGAGATCAAGTCAGACGCTTCGGCACCCACAATCTGCACCCCAAGTATCCGCTCCGTCCGCGCATCCGCGACCACCTGGAACGTCCCGTCCGGAGCGTCCATTCCCAGCGCTTTGCCAAGGGCAGCGTACGGAAACCGGCCAACACGGACTTCGCATCCCGCTTTCACTGCCGCCGCCTCCGACAGTCCGACCGCCGCTACCTCGGGGTCGGTGAACACCGCCTGGGGGATGGTGTCGTAATCGAGCGCATATTCTTCACCAACAAACTGGGCGGCGAGCTTCAATCCTTCGGCGGATGCCTTGTGGGCGAGCATCGGTCCCGGCACCAGATCGCCGATCGCGTAAATTCCGGGAACGCTCGTTGCCAGATTTTCGTCAACCATGGCGAATCCGTGTCGATCACACTCGATCCCGAGATTATCCAAACCGGCGGAGTTAGGGCGCCGCCCCACTGCGACGAGAACGCGATCGGCGGGAAATTCCTCCCCATCCTGTGTCCGTACCATCACCCCGTCACCCGTCGCTTCATGGGATGCGGCCGCCGTCTCCACCCGAACTTCGATCCCCTGTTTTTTTAGCCCCGCCGCTACCCGGGCCCGAATACGGCGGTCGAGGTCGAGCCCAGGAAGAATCGTTGGCATCATTTCGAGCACAACCACTTTGGTTCCCAACCGCGCGTAGATCGTGGCAAGCTCAAGCCCGATCACTCC
>WFSM01000092.1 GCA_015485945.1 Candidatus Bipolaricaulota bacterium
GCGGCCACCACTCCGGCGTGCGGTTCCCCGAACGCTGCCATCACCCCGTCGCCCAAACTCTTCACTAGGATGCCGCTGTGGGCTTCGATCTCGTCCCGCATCAGTGTCTCATGCAATTGAGCAAGACGCCATGCCGCACGATCGCCCTCTGTCGCCGTATAACGCGTGAATCCACGAATATCGCTGAACATAACAGCGATCTCCTCGCCGGCATCAAGCTGCGTCCGGATCAATTGGCGGTTCTTGAGGGTCGTGCTCCACGACATTTTTAGCTCCTGTTGTGATTTACGTTGCAAATCATCCCGTATTTATTATATCATGCTGATCGGCGTTATGACATTGACTGACAAGGAGGAAGCATGATTAACCAGGATACAATCGTTCTGCTGAAGCAGGTGCCGCTGTTCTCCCGATTGAAAGACCGCGAGTTGAAGGCGATTCTTAAATCGGCGACGGACAAAGAATTTAAAGCAGGTACGAAGATCGTTTCCGAAGGGGATGCCGGTGTCGGGTTCTACCTCATCATTTCCGGTGGTGCCGACGTGCGCCGTGGTGAGGAGCGCCTCGCTCGGCTCGGCAAGGGGTCGTTCTTCGGCGAGATGTCCCTGCTCGACGACGCTCCCCGGTCAGCGGACGTAATCGCGACTGAGGACACACGGTGCTTTGTGCTGACTCCATGGGCAATGAAGGGATTAATCGCCGCTCATCCCGAAGTGGCGCTGGGGATGCTCGCGGAACTGGCGCGCCGGTTACGGGAGACGGATCGGGCGTTGAGTTAGCCCATGGATCGGGTCACCGTAACCTGCCTCGGCTCCGGAGCGGCGCTCGGGGAGAGACGGATGTGGAGCTCGTTGCTTGTCGATCGCACCATTCTGCTTGATTTGCCGCCGACGGCGGTCCCGCAATTGTACCGCGTGGGAGCGGATATCGCTGCGATCGAACACGTGTTTATCAGTCACTTTCACGCCGACCACTCGTTTGGAATCCCATTCTTCCTCCTGCTGTACCAATTCACCGTTTCCCGCGACCGCCCAGTGTACATGATCGGGCCGCCGGGATTAGAGGAGCGCGCAACGACGTTGTACAAGCTAGCGTGGCCGGAGTTGGCCAAGCACGGGTTTCCTGCCGGACTCACGCTGGCATTTGTTGAAGTGGCCGGTGACGGGGTGCATCGCGCCGGGGACCTCGAATTCACCGCCCTGCGGATGGAACATTTCGGCATTGCCACCTACGGCTACCGCTTCACCACAAGCGGGCGAAAATTCGCCTACACCGGCGATACCGGCGAGTGTCCGCAGTTACACCAATTGGTGGCCGGAGCCGACGTGGTGATAACCGAGCTCACCCACCCGTCTCCGACCGATGACCCCGGCCATCTGGACGTAGCAGCAGTAACCCAAATTGCACATGAGGCATCCGGAACGGTGCTTGCTACCCACATGAGCGCCACACCCGCGGCGATTCCAGGGGTGGTGTTGTGCCGGGACGGAGAGACGTATGTTGTGTAATCACAAGGAGGAGCAATGAAACGAGCGATCATCATCGGGCTGGTGGTTGTGAGCGCGGTTGCGTGGGGAGCAACAGTGGTTGTCGCTGCTGGGCCGATGGCGAACTTTGCCGTTTCCGCGGGGGAAAAGCCGTACACGGTGATATTCGACGCCTCTGCAACCACCGATGCCACCAGTACAATCACCGCATACCAGTGGACATTCGGAGACGGATACACCGACGTGGGCGAACACGTAACGCACACGTATGCTAATGCCGGCAGCTACGTCGTTACATTGGTCGTGTTCGATGCCTCCTATGCGATTGGGCGAATGCAACGCACGGTGGTAATCACCGCCGATGGCACGCTGCAATCACCGCTGAAACCGAAGTTTACGCGTGCTGATGTACCAGTGGGATTAAAAGTCGGCGACGCTGCCCCCGAGTTCGCACTCACCGACAGCGCTGGCAAGGTTCACAAACTATCGGATTTCCTCGGTAAGGTAGTGATCCTCGAATTCTGGCGCAGCACCTGCCCACACTGTCAGGCGGAGATGCCGCACCTCCAGCAGCTATTTAACAGCTACAACAAGGCCGGCCTGGTGGTGGTGCTCGTAGCACTTGATTACAACATGGCAGTGGCCCAGGCGTACCTCACCGCACACGACTACACCGGGTTCATCAACCTGTGGGACGATCCGAGCCAAGGGGACAAGACGGTGGCCAATATCTACAAGGTGAGCAGCATCCCTTGGGCATTCCTCATCGATCGTCACGGGGTGATCCGGTTCGTCGGATGGACGGGCCGGCTCGTGGGCTCCGATATCGAACCCTGGCTGTAAATTGCGAATAATGCGGGCCCGAGGACGCACCCCGGGCCCGTGGTCTTAATTGCAGCTACGACGTTAACCCGAATTCCTTCGGGTTGAACGCCGCCAGATTATTCGGATCAAACACGGAATCGGGGATCGCCTTCGCCGGGCGCACCCGCTTGATAAAGGTGATCGTGGTCGAACTCTTATCGACAACGTTAGTAGCAATCATCTTATCAGCCACTATGTTGCCGTCGAACGTCCCCACCTTGAGCACCTCCATCGTGCGCTGGAGCTTACCGTCCGCACTATAGTCCTCACTCTTGAGCATGAGAAAGCTCGTTTTGTCTATCCACACTTTGCCGCTCGGATACTCGACATCGGCGTTTGGCTTGGCAGTGAGCTTGAGTACGTAGCAGTCGTACGTCACGTCCCCGATCTTCACTGTTTCATCGCCGGTGATCTTGGCGGTGAACTTATCAGCCAGGGTGCGACTGCCGATGTCCTTGTACGAGAACGTACTGCCGGCAAAGCTCTGTTTCTGCTGCTCCGCCACCAGTTCTTTCACCATCCCCAGTGCCGGAAGATACAGCCACATCTGTGCCTGCTTCCCCACCGGTTTAACGGATAGGAAAATCGTGCCCGCTACGTCCGCCGGCTGCTCGAAGTAGATCAGCGACTTATCCGGTTGTCCGGGCGCCTTCTTGCTCAGCCCGCCGAATACGTTGTACGCGCTCGTTCCATCGGCGTAAACGTTGTCGAACCGGATGGTCGTAATCAGACTGCCACCGGACACCTGCACCTCGTGGGCGTCGACTTTCTGCAGGATCTGATCGCCGGTCAGCCCAGCGGCGTAAGCAACAGCGCCCAGCATCAGTACAGCAATAGCCAATACTACTAACACAATTACACTAGTTTTTTTCATGGTTGTCCTCCTTCTTGTTAATTTTATTTTTATTCCCGTCAATGGGAGACTCCCCGGCCGCAGTTGGCTCTCCACCTGCAACCGCCTTCTTTTTGCTCCACGCGGTCGCGAGCAAGAATTTTGGTTTCCAGATGACGAGAATCGCCGGAATAGTGGTAAACGCGGACAGAGCACTGATAATCATCGTCATCGCAATGAGCAAGCCGAAGTTACGCGTCCCTTTGAACGTGGAGAACAGGAGCACGCCAAACCCAAGCGCGAGGGCGAGGGCGTTAAACGTGATGCCACGGCCAGCGGTCTGGATTGTGTCGGTGAGCGCCCGTTCCGCGGCTTGATCCGTCCGGTATTCACGCCGGAACCGCTCGATGAAGTGAATTGCGTAATCAATCCCGATTCCGATCGCGATCGACGACACCATCAGCGTCGACATATCAAGTGGCGTGTGCGAGAACCCCATCACCCCGAACGCGATCAAAATCGTGAGCACAAGCGGAATCAAGCTGATCAATCCGGCAACGAGCGATTGCATGAGCAGTGCCACGATCAGACCGGATGCAATGATCGAGGTGAGCAGGCTTGTAATCTGGCTGAAGATAATCTTCGCGAACATCTGCCCGGCGACGCGTGTTTCTCCCACCATCTCTGCGTGCACGTTCGGGAAATGCACCTTGAGGTACGCCTGGATTTCCTTGGTCAGGCGCACCTGGTCGGAGCTGGTACACGAGTTGTACAGGCCGGTTACCTCGCCGGCGGAGAAATCGCCGAGTGCCATATTCCCGAGGTCTCCGCCCTGGAACGTGAACAGGAGAAGAAGCTGGGCGACCAGGTTCGGATTATCGGGAATACGATAATAACTCGGATTGTCGGCGTGAAACTTCTGGTTCATCTCCCGCACCAGATCGGCGAGGGAGATCGTTTTGTTGATCCTGATTCCGGGTTTGGCTTCGAGCCAGTTTTCAAACGCGATGATTTTCGTCAGCAACTGTGGATTTTTAAGCCCGCTCCGTTTGCCGGTGTCAAACTCGATCACCACTTGCTCGCTGCCGGAAAAGTACTTATTCATTATGTTGAGCGCCTGGACAGCAGGGTGATCGCTTCCGAGAAACTCCTTTTCCGAGCCTTCCACCCGCACCATCGCCGTTCCGATCCCGAATGCAACCATAATGAGCAGTGACACGATCAACACCAGTTTAGTGTGCCGGACCACCATCCGTTCGAATCCGGTAAGCACCCGGCTCAATGCGCCGGTTCGCTCCGCTTTGATGCGTCGGGGAACGGGCAGCACAGCGAGCATTGCCGGTATCAGGACAAGCGACAGGCCCATGGCGAGCGCTACCCCGAGCGCGGTAAACACGCCGAACCATTGCTGGGGGATCAAAAACGA